>CAIVTL010000728.1 GCA_903908785.1 Caldifarciminota bacterium
AGCGCGTCCATGCCGAAGATGAAGATGATGCCCGAAATCTGGCCCATCACTATCAGGAGGCTGTTGGACGTTCCTTCCGGCGCGGGATGGGTAAGCTCGGCCCCGAACTGGAACCCAATCGGCCCGGAACTGAGCAGGAAGAACCCGAACACGAATCCCGAGACCAGCAGCAGCCAGTAGCTGGTCGCAAATGCCATGCCCGCAAGCCCGGGAATAAGGCCGCAGAGCGATAGAATGATGTATGGCTTGCGGCGTCGGGCCTTGTCTGAAAGGATGGGCATGATTACCGCGCCGATGATGCCGCCGATGAGCATCAGGCCGCCGAGCAGACCGGCCTGGGATATCGAGAACCCGCGCGGCCGCACGATGTTCTCAATCCACGTCGAGACACCGTTGAACATGCCGAGGCCGATGAAGAAGACGGCGAGCAGGAGCAGGAAGTCGCGCTGGCGGAGCATCTGTTTCAGGCCGTCGAACATCAGCACCCGTTCATCCTGGCCGGCACAGCAGGGCGGGGTCGCGGGCTTGGCCTTGGCAAAGATGATGAACCCGAGTGCGGATACGACCGCGACAATTCCGTAGATGAGGAGCATGGTCGCCATGTCGTACTTGACCAAAAGCGCGGGCGTGATGAGCATGGCGACGAGGACGCCGAGATAGATGGCGAGAGTGCCGAGGCCCACAGCGGTGGCACGTTCCTTGGTAGGAAACCAGGCGGCGGCCAGCTTGGTGGTTGCGCCGACCACGAGCGGCTGGCCCAGGGCGATGCCCATCTGCGAGGCGAATACAAGCGGGAAGTTCGTGGCGAACAGGCCGCGGGTGAGCGCGAAGAACGCGGTCAGGCCCGCGCCGATGCCGACCGCAGTGCGGAATCCAAGCGTGTCAATCATCCACGCCGAAGGAATCACCAGCACAACGTAGATGGCCATGAAGCTCATGGACAGCAGGCCGATGACAAGGTCGGTCGTGTGGTAGAACTGCGCTGCCGCGCCGGTAATCGGGGCAAAGGTTATCCAGAGCAGTTGGGTCATGCCGGCGATGAACATGAAACTCAGCAGGACGACCCATCGGTAGCCATAGACCCGGAACGACTGCGGTTCTGCAACCGCCGCTTCAGCGTTTGTCATGGAGCCAGCATAGGCAAGCGCGGCGAGATGTCAACGCGGGCGCTCCGCGAACCGGGGCTAGGGTTCGGCCGGGGCTCGGCCGTGGTGAGCGGCGCCGATGCCGAGGGTGATGGACTGCCCTTTGGTGGTCGAGTCGGCCCACGGAGTCCGGAAGGTGGCCGACAACTCGGTCCGCAATGAGAGCACGCCACTGCCGAACTCGCCGGTCAGCACAGGTCCGAATCCCTGTCTGCTCACGCGGCCGCCTGCAGCCCAGCCCAACCCGTGCTGGCGGTATGGCGTGCCGGCGAGCATTGTCACCTGCCATAGCTTGGACGGTTCGAAGCTGAATGCCAACCCGTCCGGGTGGGTCTGTCCGGCAATGCGAACCGGCAGCCACGAACCGCGAAGCACGATAGCTGGGTTGATGAGCGACACGCCGACCTGGGCGCCGGCGACCAAGCTGCTGGTGAAGACAGATGCAGTCAGGCCTTGCTCGAATCCGACGGCACCAGCCTGTTGACCGGCGCGGTAGCCGAGGTTGAAGTAGTCCGCGGGCCGCACCGCCGTGCCGTCGGTCCAGAACACCCGGTGGTAGCCGAATCGACTCTCCGGTGGGCCCCAAGTCGGGGAGTACGCGGGCAGGTCTTCGTGGAAGGTGGTCACTGCGGGTGCGTTGCAGGAGGCTCCGATGAGAAGAACCGGCAAAGCCAGCAGCGAGATAGCGCGGCCGACCTCGGCCCAGCGGGTGAGATTCGGGAGTAGCTTGCCCGGTATCGTATGCGTCGAGGCCAAGCGGGTTTCGCGGTAAGCCATCAAGCGAATGCTACGCCGAGAAGACAGTGGTGTCAAGCGGAGGGCAGGTGGTGGACCGTTTGTGCCGGCTAAGAGACGGTCGCTGCTACAGCGCCAGCCAGTCGTCGAGCGTGACCTTGCGTCCCGTGCCCAGTTCAACCTCGCGCAGGAGCATTCGCACCTGCGGCACTGAGTACTCGGGATTGCCGGGCAGTGTCAGCGTGTACGTGCCGTGGCGCATGAAGTCGTGCCGGCCGCCCGGTTCGGGAGGGGAGAAGTCCAGTCGTTTGAGCTTACGGATGAAGTCGGCCCGTTTGCAGGGCGTCCACCTAGCCACGGGCTGAGGCGGATGCAGCGCGCGATGCACGCAGATTCAGGTTGACGCCGCTGAGGACCGGAATCGCATCGCCGTGGCGCAGCTTTACGATGAGCCAGTCCTCAAGAACCGAGCGCAGCTCCTCCTGGCATTCATATAGCGTCTTGGCGAAGGCGATTGTCCCCGGGCACCGCCGGATGGTGCCGCAGAAACTGCCGTCCTCCATTTTTTCGTAGGAGGCGGTCTTCATCGCCGCGCTTACGTACTCAAGAAGCATACAGCTGATTATACACCGCGCGGCGGCTCAATCAAGCGTCCGCCAAGGTGCGTGAGGTAAGAGAGGCCGGACCCCAAACGCAGGATTGCGGGAATCCGGAGCGAGAAAACGACAGCGAGGGCCGGACCAGGTGGTCAGGCCGGCCCAACGTGGCGAATGGGACTTCTTCGCTGGTCTGAACTGACCTAAGTTACCGACCGAGGCGGCTTTAGATGCTTCAAGGGTGGCTCGAAACGACGTTCTGGGAGTCACGGTCGGAACCGTCCTCAGGACGGTTCCCGGGGTGGTTCGGAAGGCCACTTGGAACGCGATTGTCCTGTCGAATCTCGATGTGAGAGCCGGGCGGATTTGGCCCGCGACTTGGAGCTTGACTGCCAAGGTGAGAGCCCGGGTTTCTCCGGACCCGAGTCTGGTCGCGAGTTGCAGCCCGATGCCGACCGTGGTCCGCACCGCGGTTGCCGGGGGCTTTTCCGGCTTGGTTGCCAGAGCGACTTTCGGTGTGAGTTGGACAGGGACATTGGGCCTTAGGTTGACGGGCCATTGCAGGTCTTGGGATTCGTCTCTTCCAGGATTGCATCGTGAGCGGTCAGTCTGCCCTGCGCGTCCGATGCTTGACCCACACATATGCGGTTCTAGAATTGAGAGTGCCCTTCTAGGTCGTGATGTCCGAACCGGTCCTGTCCGTCCATCTGACGCAAGGAGTGCGAATGAGGATTCTATGTTCGGCAGCAGTGTTGTACGCGGTCGTGATTGGAGCGCCGCCGCAGTCGTGGGAGTCGCGCGGAATCGGCGGCGGTGGCGCGCTGTACAATCCCGTGTTCAATCCTTCCAGCCCAGCGGAGATATACGCGGGCTGCGACATGGGCGAGCTGTTCCATTCGAACGACACGGGCCACACGTGGAGTATCGAGCACTTCAGCGTGATTCAGGGCGGGAATCACGTCGGGGTCCAGTTCACCTCTGACCCACAGGTTCTGTACAGCGTGGACTACACCAACGACGGCATGACCCCGGTCAAGACGACGGATGGCGGCAGTTCGTGGTCGGCCTTACCCGGGGACCCGACCTACGGCTCGTGCTGGGAAATGGCGGTTGACCCGACCAGCACGACGCACCTGCTTCTCGTGGACTACACGCGCCTGTATTACTCGTCCGACGGAGGGAGCAGCTTCACGCTGAAGTACACGAGCCCGATGCTGGGCGGCGCGTACATCGCGGGTGCGTTCTGGGACCTGCCGAACATCTACGTCGGCACCAACGCCGGTCTGCTGGTCTCGACGGACGGCGGCAGCACCTTCAACATGCAGCCGTACGCCGGCCTACCCGCGGGCCAGGCCATGCTCTCGTTCTGCGGGGCGAAGGAGGGCGGTAAGACCAGGTTCTTCGGAGTGGCAGCCGACACCGGGAACATCTATGTGGGCATCTTCGGAAGCGGCTACTGGAATATCGCGACCGGCATCTACACAGGAAGTGGTCAAGTGGTCAAGTGGTCTAGTGGTCAAGTGGAGGATACGGGAAGGGATAAAGGGATCGAGAGACCGAGGGATCGAGTGGCGGGCACTGGAATGCCGGAGTCATTGAGTCCTTGTCCTTTCGCCATCACGTGGACCCAGAAGCAGAATGGCATCCAGATTGGCAACGACTACCCGTTCTTTGTCGCGATGGCCCGGAACGACACGAGCACGGCGTATGTCGCGGGCAGCGGGTCCAGCGGCGCGCCCACGGTGTTCAAGACCACAACTGCCGGGGATACATGGGTGCAGACATTTCTTGCGGCGGGCAACCAGAACATCTATACCGGCTGGTGCGGGGCGGGCGGAGACCGGGGCTGGGGCTATGCCGAATGCGCGATGGGCCTTGGCGTGGCGGCCAACAATCCCAACCTGGTTGCGTTCAGCGACTACGGGTTCGTGCATCTCTCGGCCGACGGCGGGCAGAACTGGCGCCAGTGCTACGTGACTGCGGCGACCCAGAATCCCAAAGGCGGCAACATCACGCCCGGCCGGTTCTACGAGGGCATAGGCCTTGAGAACACATCGTGCTGGGATGTGCTTTGGCTGAATCGGGACAGCATCTTCGTCGGGTTCGCGGACATTAACGGCATCCGCAGCACCGACGCGGGGACGAAATGGGCTATCATTCCGAATCTCACCTTGAACTCGGTGTACCGGCTGGTGGAGCATCCGCAGACCCACGTGCTCTACGCGGCCATTTCGTCGGTCCACGACCTGTACCAGAGCACCTATCTCAGGGACGCGCGGATTGACGGGGGCAACGGCAACGTCAAGTTCTCGACCGACCG
>CAIVTL010000729.1 GCA_903908785.1 Caldifarciminota bacterium
AGGCTGCCGACCAGGTGCCACGTTGCGGGTAGGGTGACCTGCGGTTTCTTGGTAATTGCTTCCTGTACTCGGTTCTCGCCGACCTGCGTGATGCCGGCCCGGATTGCCTCGTCTACTTCAGCGGCAGTGTGCGTCTTGGTTACGGCGACAAGAGTGATGTCGGAGCGGCTGCGACCGGCGCGGGCGCAGGCCGCAGCGATTCTCTGTTCGATGGCGGCGAGGTTGTCCCTGATATTCGCGGAGTTTGGGGAGGGAGGGAGGAGAGAGGAGGGAGGAGTGATTTCGGCTGCTCCTTACTCCCTGCTCCCTGCTCTCTTCCTGTGGCTGAGCAACTCTTCGTACACGGCGACGTGGCGGTCGGTGAGGACCCGCACGTCCCACTTCTCCATCACGCGGTTCCGGGCAGCCTTGCCCATCTGCTCCCGGTTCTGCCCGAGCAGCCAGATGACCTTCTCGGCGATGTCCGCGGAGTTGCCGGCCTCGAACAGCGCCCCGCCCACCTTGTCTTCGACAATCTGCGGCAGGCCACCGACCCGCGAGGCCGCGACCGGCGTTTCGCAGGCCATGGCTTCGAGCGCGGCGATTGACGTTTCCTCGTAGAACGAGGGCACGAGCGCGACGTCGCCCGAACTCAGGAACGGCGGCATCTCGGTGTTTGGTTTCTTGCCGAGAAACGTGACCGAGTCCTGCAGCTTGAGGTCTCGTACCAGTTGTTCGAGCTCGGGCCGGAGCACGCCTTCGCCGACAACATAAAGATGGGCCGGGTAGCGGGCGAGGATTGCGGGCATGGCCTCCAGCGCATGGCGCACGCCCTTCTTCGGTATTAGTCGCGCCGAGCAGACGAGTATCTTCTTGCCCGGCTGGGTGAAGGCCGGCGCGGTGCGGTGGAATACCTTGGTGTCACAGGCGTTGACGTAGGGTTCTACCTTGTGTGGGGCGGCAACCCTGCGTGCGGCCTCGGCCTGCGGCAGGCTGTTGGCGAAGATGTGGTCAACGCCAAGGTAGAGCAGCCTGATGCCGGGGCGCAGCAGTGCCTTCTTGACGAACTTCTGGAACCGCGTCTCGTGAAGCGTGATGAGCGCCGGCGTGCCGTAGACCAGTTTGGTGATGGTGACGGGCCAGCCGGAAGGGAAGCTCTCGCCGTGGACGATGTCGGCCTTGCGCGCGACCTTGAGCAGCTTGAACACGGACCAGCCGGTGTAGATGAACCAGCCGAACGGGTTGCGGCCGAACCATGATGTCCGGTGGACGTGGATGCCGTCCAGCAACTCGTAGGTCGCAAGGCCGGGCAGGGATTTGCCGCAGACGATGTGGACCTCGTGACCGCGGTCGCGCAGTTCCCAGGCAAGGCTCTGGATATGGCTTTCCATGCCGCCGAACTCCGGCAGGTAGTAGACGGCGTGGAAGACGACCTTCATCGGATGGGGTTCGGGGGTTCCGGGGTTCGCGGGTTCCGGTGTACGGGCCCGAACCCCGTGGTCCGTGCGCCCCGGATTCCCGCTCTGTTTCGCTTCATGCTGCTTCGTGCTTTCGCGGCTCTCCACCTCGGGGTCCGGGCTTCCGGCGGACCCCGGCGAGAACCATGGTCCCACAGAAGAAGACCAGCGCTGCCAGCGAGATGTACGAGCCAAGCCGGTACCACCGGGACTCATACTTGAATACTACTTCATGCTGGCCGACCGGGAGCGGGACTGCGCGGAATGTGTGGAATGCCTGCAGCATCGGTGCCGGCTTGCCGTCGACGTAGGCTTTCCAGTCGGGCAGGTAGCAGTCGGTCAGGACCAGCAGGCCGGGCGCGGAGACGTCGGCTTTGACCTTGACCTCGTTGCAGTCGTACTTTGTGACCTGCGCGCTGCCGGCCACGGTGTCAGGCCCGGGCACGAACCCCGGGTCTCTGTACAGCAGAACGGTCCGGGCCGGGTTGACTTCGGGTCGGGTCAGCATGGCAAGTAGTTGTTCCTTGTTGGCGACGACCTGGAAACCGGGTGCAACGAAGGCGCGGGGCAGGACTGCGTGGTTGCGATACACCGAGTACTTCTGGCCGGCTGAAACCCGTTCGAGTTGGGGCTGAGTGAGAACCGTCCGGATCCGGGCAATGGTCTGCTGGGTCTGCGCGTCGTAGCGTGAGACGTCGTCGGGCAGAGTCGGGGCGATGACGTACTTGATGTTCGCGAGGTTCATGTAGTTGGGGTTGAGCAG
>CAIVTL010000730.1 GCA_903908785.1 Caldifarciminota bacterium
AACTACATCAACTCAACGCTGAGGGCAGTTGCCTCACCGCCACCGAGGCACGCGGCCACCAGCCCAGTCTTCAGACCCCGGTCCTTGAGCGCATGAATGATGGACACGATGATGCGCGCACCGGAACAGCCAATCGGGTGCCCGAGCGAAATTGCGCCGCCGTTCACGTTCACCTTGTCCCAGTTCCAGCCCAAGCCCTTGCCGTCGGCCAGCACCTGCGACGCGAACGCCTCGTTGATTTCGATAAGGTCGAAGTGGTCTATCTTCACACCCTGCACGTTGAGCAGGTTGGTGACCGCTTTGATTGGGGCGAAGAAGAGCCGCTTCGGTTCCACGCTGCCCGTGGCGTACGCAACGATACGGGCCAGCGGAGTCAGGCCCTTCTGCTTGGCGTACGCGCCGTCGGCGAGAACCAGCGCCGCGCCACCATCGTTGATGGACGAGGCGTTGCCTGCGGTCACAGTGCCGTCCTTGGAGAACACCGGCCTGAGTGTGGAAAGCTTCTCAAACGTGGTGTCGGCCCGCGGACCTTCGTCGGTGTCAAACACGATTGGGTCGCCCTTCTTCTGCGGTATCGAGACCGGCGCA
Organism: Caldifarciminota bacterium; assembly: GCA_903908785.1. Taxonomy (GTDB): domain Bacteria; phylum Hydrothermota; class Tepidihabitantia; order Tepidihabitantales; family Tepidihabitantaceae; genus UBA2258. The sequence goes on from CAIVTL010000730.1 coordinate 589, forward strand.
ATCTCGGCCCTGAACTTGCCGGCCTTGATTGCCGCAATCGCCTTGGCATGGCTGCCAGCAGACCACTTGTCCTGCTCCTCACGAGTAACTCCGGCTTCCGTGGCAGTGAAGTCGCCAAGCACGCCCATGTGCACATCGCCGAAGTAGTCCCAGATGCCGTCGTAAATCATTCCGTCCTGGAGCTTTACGTCGCCCATCTTGTTCCCGGCACGGAGTTGCTTCATGTAGTACGGCACGTTGGACATGGACTCCTGCCCGCCGGTCACAACGACCTTGACGTCCCCGGCCTTTATCATCTGGCATCCCAGGGCCGTGGCAATCATGCCTGAACCGCAGACCTTGTTGACTGTCAGCGCCGGAATCTCCACTGACAGCCCGGACTTGACCGCGGCCTGCCTTGCCGGCGCCTGGCCGATGCCGGCCGGGCAGACGTTGCCCATGATGACGCCTTCGATGTCAGCCGGGTTGACCTTCGACCTTTCGACCGCAGCCTTGATAGCGACCGCGCCGATTTCCGGGGCCCGCAGGCCGACCAGCGAACCGTGGAACCGACCTACGGCCGTCCGCGCCGCGCCGACAATCAACGTATCCTTCGCTCTTCCTATCGTCATCATCTACTCCTTTGCTGCCTTCCAATCCGGCTTCTGCTTCGCTAGAAACGCACTGGTGCCGATTGCCGGCTCCTTCGTCGAGAAGCAGATGCCGAACGCTTCAACTTCGTATGAATTCCCTGTTGCCAGGTCGGTATCCTGGCCGAGATTGACGCAGGCCTTGGCCAGCTTCACCGCGGTCGGACCTTTGGCTGCAATCTTCTTTGCCATCTCGGTCACAGTCTCCATCAGCTTGTCGGACGGCACGACCTTGTTCGCGAGCCCGATGCGCAGCGCCTCGTTGGCGTCAATCGCGTCACCGGTGTATATCAGCTCCTTCGCGATTCCCGGCCCGACCAACCGCGCCAGTCGCTGCGTACCGCCGAAGCCCGGTATCAGGCCAAGGCTAACCTCGGGCTGCCCGATTTTCACGGTGTCGGCCAGCACGCGGATGTCGCACGCCAGCGCGATTTCGCACCCGCCGCCCAGTGCGAAGCCGTTCACGGCCGCAATCACCGGTTTCTCCATCGCCGCAATCTTCCCCAGAGCCCGATGCCCGTTTTGGGCAAAGGCCCGTGCCTGCATCGGCGTGAACGAGGACATCTCGGCAATGTCCGCCCCGGCAACGAACATCCTGCCCTCGGCGTGCAGGACAATGACCATTACGTCGTCCTGGACCGCGAACCAGTCCATCGCGCGCTCAATCTCGAACACAACCTCGGTCGAGAGCGCATTCATCGGCGGCCGGTTGAACTTGAGCCAGCCGATGCCGTCGGCCTTACTGACAATCAGATGCTTGAAATCCAAAGGAACCTCCTATTCTAGTCCTCACCCGATGCGAGTGAGGACATCAATATAGGAGAAGGGTTGCCTGAGGTCAAGCGGGCAAGCGGCAGTCACGCTGCCGCGCTAGCCCGCTCAAGGGCGGGGGAACATCTCGATGCAGTCGGTCGGACAGACGTCCCGGCAGAGGCCGCATCCGTAGCACTGTTCGCGGTCAACCGCGAGCTTCCCGTCCGCCATCTTCCGCGCCTTGAAATGGCAGGCGTCGACGCACGCGCCGCAATCAGTGCAGTCCTCGACCTTGGTCGTCTCAATCATCGCACCTTTGTCGCACTTCTCCTTCGGGTCGATGAAGTAGCCACAACAATCGTCGCAACAAAAACAACTCCCGTCCACGTCCGTGCGGTCGTCATTCCGGAACGGCCTCGTAACGAGACGCTTCTCCTCTGCCTCCTTCAGGATGGCGTCAACGTCGGCCCGCGTGACTTCCTTCTTGCCGGAACCGCTCGAACCAATATCGCCCTTGAAGATGAGGCAGACGTCCTTCCGCGACCGCTTGCACCCCGCCTCGTTGCCTTCCCGGCACCCGCAGCTCGAGACCCAGAACCGGTCGTGCTTCTTCAGTATCTCGCTGAACTCCTCCCGCGTGCTCACATAGTGCATCGGTACAGCACTCATTCAATCTCCTTTGGTCCCGGCGTGGAGGCCGGCTGGGGGTTGACCATCTCCACGGTAATTCGCTCTAATATGACCGAACATGTGGTTCCGGTCAAGCGCGGCAGGCCCTGAGTCCACTGTTTGACTGCAACCCGAAAGGCGATATGCTAGTCTAACCAACAGAGGAGACATATGATACCTTTGATAATCGTCCTTGCCATCATCGTCCTGCTCGTGATTATCGCCATCGGCATCTACAACACGCTGGTGGTGAAACGCAACCGAGTTAAGAACGGCTGGAGCCAGATTGACGTCCAGCTCAAGCGCCGGATTGACCTGATCCCGAACCTGGTAGAAACGGTCAAAGGCTACGCCGCGCACGAGAAGGGCATCTTCGAGCGGATTGCCGAGGCCCGGTCACTGGCCATCAACGCCAAGGGCCCGGCCGAGTCGGCAAAAGCCAACAATATGCTCTCGGACACGCTGAAGACCCTGTTCGCCGTGGTCGAGAACTACCCGAATCTGAAGGCGAACGAGAACTTCCTCAAGCTGCAGGAAGAACTCTCCGGCACCGAGAACAAGATTGCCTTCGCC
>CAIVTL010000731.1 GCA_903908785.1 Caldifarciminota bacterium
CCGCGGCTTCTTCTCTGTTTCCAAACGTTACCTCCGGTTTGATGCTACTTCCACTACTACAGTTGTCCATCAAACCGGGGGCACCCCATACCGTGGCTCTGACCACGCAGGCGATGTTCACGGCGTTCTCAAGGGCAGTTCGAATTCGGGCGCGTGTATCCACGGGGCCGTGGACCGCGAGCTCGTCGCGATACCTGTGTAGAGCGGCAACTGCGTCTTCCGCGCCGTGACTTATGAGCTCACCCCTGCACGCTGCGACGGCGCTCGGCATAGCATTGAGCAGGAAGTACATTTCCCACAGCCGGTCGTGCATGATGCTTGACTTCTCGGGGGACGGCGCGCATGACCATCCCACGTGCGCCATGTATGCGCCCATCGAGAACGTATCGTCGCTGAAAAGACTCCTGAACCTGTCGGCCCCAACGTATTTGTGCTGCTCCATCATTTGCAGGGCCGTGTAGTAAGCCGTGAAGAAGTCTTCGGACACGTCAATCCAATCGTAGTCTTCCACACCGGGCTCGCTCCCAGCGCACTCTATCATGATATCGGTGAGTTCGGAGATGCGACCCCGCAAGTCGCTGACCAAATCCTGCAGGCCCTGTATCTCCGTCGTCGGGGGGGATTTCGGGGACATTCTACATCACTCCTTCTCGCGTCAGGGCGATGTCAGCTTGGTCAGCACCGTCACTATCTTATCCGTGATTATGCTGTATTTGTTGTCCATAACGACGTAGTAACGATGCGTACTCGGAATCACCGCTGAGTAGGAAGAGCCTGTCGAGCGTTCCTTTATGACGATGGCGGTAGAAGGCTGTCCGGCCTCCCACTTCACGTAGTTGGCCGAGTCCATGACGTAGAAGTTGATATCATATCCGCCCCCCACCGAGAAACTGCCGAACACTGTGTACCCTCGTTTCATGGTGCCGTAGAACGCGAAGGAAGTCCCATGGGGGATCTGTATCATGGTGTCGAGCCACGTGGTAGTGACCTTTGTCACATTGATTGTCTTGGTGCGTTGGTCAGTGGCACCGTGTGGATCGTGGGCAGTCGCGGTGATAATCACGTTGCCAGATGTGTCGGGCGCATACCATGTAACCGTGCGACCGGTTGCGGGAGACACCCGGCCGCGTTCGCAGGTCCAAGTATAAGTCAGGGAGTCGTCGTCCGGGTCGTGAGCGAAGCACGTCAGTGATGTGTTGCCATCTGCCGGCACCGATGACGGCCCGTGGATGGAGTCGATTACTGGCGGTTGGTTGGGAGGCGGCCTAACCCCGATGCTCTTCGTCGCCGTATCCGCAAGCAGTCCATCGGAGGCTATGACTGTAATAGTCGCAGACGCTGCGCTGTCAGGGGCGTGCCAAGTGGCTGATGCTCCTGACTGACCAGATAGTCCGCCTGCGTTGCACGACCACGTATAGCTCAGAGTGTCGCCATCCGGGTCCGAGGCATTACAGGTCAGGAAAGCATCGCCGCCAGCGTCTACAGAATCTGGCCCTGAGATGCTGTTTATGGTCGGGGGGTGGTTTTCGCCCTGTGCGGTCACACCGATGCTCTTTGTGGCCGTGTCAGCGGAACTGCTGTCAGCTACGATGACGGTGACCACTGCGGACGCGGCGCTATCCGGCGCATACCAGGTCACGGTCGCGCCCGTTTGACCAGACAGCCCTCCGACGTTGCACGACCACGTGTAGCTCAGGGAGTCTCCGTCCGGGTCTGAGGCACTGCACGTGAGAACGCAGTGCCCTCCGGCCGCAATGCTGTCAGGTCCGGATATGCTGGCAATCTCCGGCGGACGGTTCACAGCCCCGGAGACCACGACCGTATGCTCCTGTTTGGTCTCGCCGTTGTGAGTGTCCATCGCGCGGACTGTGATAACCGGGCTGCACTCCGAGGCGGGTGCCTGCCAGTTTACTGATGTGCCGTGTGAGCGCCGATTCAGAATTCCCCAGAATCACCGGTTTAGAATTCCCCACCCTGGCGGAAAGGAGTCAGGTTTATGGATGAGCTGAGGAGTGAAGGAACGGCTATAGTACCTCCGTCAAAGGAGGTCAGCGTGATTA
>CAIVTL010000732.1 GCA_903908785.1 Caldifarciminota bacterium
CTCGGCACCCGGCCCTTCCGGTGGGGATACTCGGCAGTCTACGAACCGCGGGCGCTTTCCTGGACAAGGGTCGAGCCCGCCGGCGTTGAGTTCACGCGCCGTACCAGGATTAGCCGGGGAAACATCCAGTCGTTCTTCATGATGCCCGACGTGTTCCTGCCGAAGTACGGGGTCAAATCATGGGTGCTTTTCTCGCACAAGTTTCTTCGCTGGTTTGCTCCTTTTCTGATGCTGGCAATGCTGGCGGGCAGCGCGCTGATGTGGCAGGTGCCGTTCTTCAGGGTCGTTCTGGCGCTTCAGCTCCTGGTTTACGCAACCACCCCGTTCGTCCTTGTCGTCCGGGGCGTGGGCCGGAAGCTTCTCTTTGTTCAGTACTTCGTCTGGGCCAACGTGGCTCAGTTGGTCGGGTATTGGCAGTACTTCTTTGGCCGGAGATTGGCATACAACTGGCTCCGGACGAACAGGCGTTGAGCGGCGCAGCCGATGACTCGCGAACTGATGGATGCCGGTCAGCGTATTCGAACGCCGGCTGGGCTTCTGTCGTCCACTGCGGCTCAGCGGCTGCACCGAGACGCGAATTTGACACCACCAGCCGTAAGAACAGGCTTAGGAGGAATTCGATGGTAAGAAGTGTCGCTTTGATAGTGCTCGTCGGTTTGTGGATGCCGCTCCTCGCCGCGGAGGAGCCAGGCGTGGAGTTGCTCGCAGGCAGGCTCAGTGTTGACGCACTGGTTTTGAGCGGAGCTCATTGGTGGCAGGTGGAGGAGAGAGGGCTCACGAGCAGCGGGTTCATCATCGATCGCGTTCAGGTACCAGTCGGATTGACCGGTCGTCTGAACCCCATCGCGTCAATGCGCGCGAGTTGCGACATCAGCTTCCTTCAGCCACAGGACCTGTATGTCGACCTGCAGTGGCCAAACGGGCTGGGCATTCGTGCCGGCCAGTTCAAACTGCCGGTCGGCGTGGAGCAGATGACCGGCCCGGGGCAGGCCAAGCTTGCCAACGGCTCGCTGCTTGCGGCCTACGCGCGGCCCGTGGATGTGCGTGACCTCGGGTTATCCGGTGCCTGGACGAGGGAGCGTGTTGGTGTGGTGCTTGCGGTCATTGACGGCAACGGTCCGAACACCGGCGACAATAACGACCGGAAGGACCTCTGCGGCAGGGTGGCGGTCAGGCCGTGGCGCGGGTCGGGAATCGAGCTTGCGGCCCGTGGCTACTACGGCTGTCCCGACCCGGCCAAGGCGGCGTGGCGGACTGCTGCCGTCGAGCTCATCATGGAGAGCAGCCGGATGTCAATCAGGGCGGAATTGCAGAACCTTGAGTCGGCGGAACAGCACAACAACGCGGGCTATCTACAGCTTGCCTATGGTGTCGGGGTGTTCGAGCCAGCCTGCCGGGTCGACCTTGTGTTCCCGAGAAACGAGAAGGCCCAGTTCATGGCGACCGGAGGCGTCAATTTCAGACCGCTCGGAGACAAATTGAAGTTCACGCTTGACGGTTCGTACCTCCGCGACCTTGAGCTCGGTGTGGGAGTGGCTGTTCTGTTCGTGAGGTTGCAGGCGGCGCTCTGAGGAGAGGCGTGCTGCCAGCTACGCGTCCTGCGGGGGAGGATCCGGCACTGGGCCACGTGGATTCTCCCTTGACTCCAGGTTGCGTCCAACCATGCCCGGTAGGTTCCCATCTGCTGCCAACTCAACGGCGGGAGGCAGGCCATGCCTCGATTGGTGGGGCGCGCTGGGGCGTCGGTTCCGCTTCACCATTTCTAATCCGCTTGTTGATTGGGGAGAGGTCACACGCGTTCACCGAGGACGGGCTTGGTTATGCATGATCGGGCAGGCCAACCGTTGGATGAGACATCTGTGTTGATCCTTATGGCGTGAAGCGAGCCCATTAATCGGGCGCACATACAGCCATTGGAATCAGGCGGCAGGAGGGTGAGAGCGGCTCCATCACGCTTCAGCCCGGACGCAGGGGGCAACGTCCGTCCGTCGACTGCAGTGGCGCGGCGGAAGTCCATGCTTCCTCAGGCCGTGCTCTTCTTCGTGGTCTTCTTGGCTCACAGTCTGAGCCCAGTCGTGCAGTCATACGATTCGCTCTGGTCAGTTCATACTGCCCTCAGTATTGTCAATGAAGGCAACACGAATCTTGACGAGTACAGGGACGAAGTTGTGCGCGGCGGGCAGTACCTCTATGAGGTCATCAATGGGCACATCTACAGCAGCTACCCGATTGGCACCCCATTGCTGTCCGCGCCGGTCGTCTATTTGGCTGATATGGGCCTGCGTGTGCTTGCGGCGGCTTCTCCAAGAGCCGACTCATTCCTGCGAAGATTGAGCAAACAGCCGACCCGGAGGGTGGATGCCGTTTCGCTTCACGGGCGTGTCGAGGTTCTGGTCGCATCGCTGTTTGTAGCCCTTACGGCGGTGCTGGTCTACCTCGTTGGGCGGCGTTGGCTCAGTCGTTCCTTGTCGGGGATTCTCGCCGGCGTGTTTGCGTTCTGCACGCCGGCCTGGTCAACGGCCAGCCGGGGA
>CAIVTL010000733.1 GCA_903908785.1 Caldifarciminota bacterium
CCCGGAAAGCATCACCATCACCGACGACCCGACCAACCCCAACGTCTTCGGCATGCCCTTTGACTTGAAAGGCCACCGCCGCCACCCGCGCATGCTGTGCGACAAAGGCATCCTCACCGCCATCCTCTACGACTCGGCCACCGCGGCCAAGTACGAGCGCCAGCCCACCGGAAGCGACCTGGGCAACGACGACTTCTGCCTTGCCCCGGGCATCGCCCCTGCCGGAATCGACGCCGGCCGCAAACTCGCCGGCAACGCCCTCTACATCCCGCAGCTCCACTACATCCACATGCCGGACCCAACCAAGGGCATGTTCACCGGCTCCAGCCGCTTCAACGCCCGGCTAATCAAAGACGGCGAATTCGTGGCCCCGCTCCTCTCCTCGCGCGTCACCGACACTATCCCCTCGATTTTTGGGGGCGTCACCGCCATCTCCTCCCGCACGATTCCGTGGAACGTCTCCTCCACCTACGACCGCCGCCAGCCGACCGCGCTCAGCATCCCCGAGTACATCATCGCCGAAGGCGTCCGCATCTCCGACGTAGCCGACAGCTTCTAGACCGCGGAAAGAATCAAGGAAGCCGGACTTCGGTCCGGCTTCCCGCTTTTGCCCCGCGCCTGGACCCGACTCAACGACCGGCCGCAAATGCGGTAGCACAAGTGGTTCGACAGGCAGCGGTCATGGTGTCGGTCATCGTGCAGGTCAAAGTCCCGGTCATCATTTCGGGCATCACCTGAGCCAACACCTCGCTCATCGTTCCGCTCACCATAGCGTCGCCCGCTACGCTGGCCGTGCCGGTCAAAACAGCGGCCAACGCGGAACTCGTCGCTTGCGTCATCGCAGCGTTCGTCGCAGCCCCAAAAACCACGTTCAAAACCCCGGCAATCGCAGCGCCCATAGCATGAGTCAATGCCACGCCCATCGCAGCGGAACGGGCTGCGCGAAACGCCCATTCCATCAGAACCCGAATCAGCCTCGGCATCTGCGCCGACAACCGGGCGGTCAGCAGGGCAACACGCGCGGCGCGACACGGAAGCGGCAGCACTTCACGACCGGCTGTTTTCTAAGACTACCTCCGCTACTAAGGGCGGTACTAGGCGCGGGTCTAGCTGCCCAAGACCATGACCTATACCCTGCCCATGTACTTGACGGTGCATCCCCGGTCGTAGCCCCGGGGCTACCCCCGGGCCACCCGGGGGTACGCCCCGGGGGAGGAGGCCAGGGCGTGGGATGGCTATATCCAGCAGTACGTCCTTGGATACTACCACAGCTACTACCCATCCATCTATCGTGCCATGTACCGGCCTGTGTACCTGAGGACGTAAGAGAGGTAGTCAATCCAAGTGCCCAGTCGCGTTCTGTTGACGGTAGGTTCCGGTGGCATATGTGCCGTACATTCAGCAGGTTCTGTCTCTGGAGCGAGTCCAATTGCGCTTGCGGCTCGGCTGTGTCTGGTTTGACTCCGGGCGTGCAGAATTCGGATGGATTCAAAGCCGGAAACACCGATGCAGATGAAGGCGACCCTGCTTTCAGCTTCGGCGTTGTGGTTCGCGTTGCCAAGACCCGTTCGGGCGACAAGGAGACGAGTGTCCCTCGCCGCCCTCCGTCTTCCGTCCTCCGTCTTCCGTCTTCCGTCCTCAGTCTTCCGTCCTCCGTCTTCCGTCTTCCGTCCTCCGTCTCCCGTCCTCCGTCTTCCGTCCTCAGTCTTCCGCTCCAGTCTGCGGTTTTGCCTTTTGGCTTTTGCCTTTTGACCTTTGACTTGACTCCGCCTATGTCCCTGCTATCCTCAGGCCTATGGGTACGCCCGCGCCCGACGCCGTCAAACGTCTGACATTCCTACTGATGCAGAGCCGAATCCGGCCGCATGGCGACGACTCCGTCGCCGCCGGCATCCGCAAGACGCTGAGGCACGGGCGTCCACGAGACCCGCGGTCCCTTGGAGTAGCGTGACACTGGGAGCACGGCTGCGGAGCACTGATTGGGACATTTTCGCCCGTGATGCGGCGCCCGCTGCGGGCACTACGCTACCATGCCTGTACGTGTTCATGGACGAGGGCGGCAACCTGGATTTCTCGCCGTCGGGCACGCGATACTTCACTGTCAGTTCGGTAGCCTGCGTGCGGCCGTTCGGCTGGCGCTCCCGGCTCGCTGAACTGAAGTACGAACTCATTGAAGGCGGGATGAACATAGAGTGCTTCCACGCCTCGGAGGACAAGCAGGTTGTGCGTAACCGAGTGTTCGCTATCATCAGCGATGAGCTGCACTCGTTCCGGGTTGATAGCTTGATCATCGAGAGGCGCAAGACCGGCCCGGACCTGCAGTCCGTGGAGCGGTTCTACCCGACGATGACGGGCCATTTGCTGCGCCATGTCATCAACAGCATCCGAGCCGATGCGTACTCTGAGGTCATCGTGCTTACCGACGCGCTACCCTTGGAGCGGAAACGTAACGCCGTTGAGAAGGCAATCAAGGGGACTTTGGCCGGGATGCTGCCGGCCACGATGCGCTACCGGGTTCTACACCATGCGTCCAAGTCCAACCTCGAACTGCAGGTGGCAGACTACTGCAACTGGGCAATCTACCGCAAGTGGACAAACGGGGACGTCAGGTCCTACGACATCATCAAGGACGCCGTACGCAGCGAGTTCGACTTTTCAGAGACCGACTACAAGCCGTACTACTGATGAAACGTGACCGTCCCGGCTACCCTTGCGGGAGAGCCCCATGGGCTCTTGTCACCGGGACGGGACCTTTGACTCTGTGCGGACCCCACCAGACCTACATAAGCCGCTGACGCGTCACGTCAGCATTCGGTCAGGCAGGGACCAATGCCAGATTGAGATTACCCTTAGGCCCCGGCATGTCAAGCGAATCCTCGCGCCTGTGGACCCACAGCGAATCCTCGCGCCCGTGCGTCTGCTTGACTTCCCGCTCTCCTGCCATATCCTCAAACCCTGATGGGAAACGCCCCCGACGCCGTCAAACGTCTGGTTGACCGCTTCGACCAAGACCGCAAGGTCTTCCTCTCCGGCGACTACAAAGAAGAACAACTCCGCCTTGAATTCCTCAACCCCTTCTTCACCGCGCTCGGATGGGACATGGACAACAAACAGGGCCTGTCCGAGACAGACAAGAAGGCCTTGCCTGAAGGCTCACCGTAAGGCGCGGCTTGATTGATAGCAGAATGTGGCTATAACGTAGTACTATGCGAGCAAAGCCCAGACTGACCATCGACGCCTTGGTCGAAGAGGCGCGAGCCTTCTGTCAGAGCACATCGAAGATCGTCATTCCGACCCTGTTTGGCGTCACTGATGGCAAGGCCGTCGGTACATACATCGAACACGAATTCCAGAGCCACCTGTCAACCAAATATGACTATCAGGTCGGTTCGTCGGCCAATGGCATAGATTTGCCTTCGGAGTCGCTCAACACGGACATCAAGGTGACGTCCGTGAAGCAGCCGCAGTCATCCTGCCCGTTCCGCAATGCACGACAGAAGATATACGGCCTGGGCTACAACCTCCTCGTCTTCGTCTATGACAAGACCGACCATCCGCGCCGCAAGGCCGCACAGCTCGATTTCGTTCGTTGTTCATTCATCCACGCCAACCGGACAGCCGACTATCAGACGACCCGGATGCTCGGGCAGATGCTGCGGAACAATGCCAATGCTGACGACGTCATTGCGTACTTGACTGACCGCAACCTCCCAGCGGATGAGATCACCTTGGCCGGACTTGCGAAGGAGATTCTGGCAACGCCGCCAGAACAAGGCTACCTGACGATATCTAACGCGTTGCAGTGGCGACTGCAGTACGGGCGCGTCGTAGAGTTAGCGGAGCCAGTCGAGGGCATCATCCCTATTGTCGGAAGAGCCGTCGCGGGGTAGCATGAAATCGGCAATCGCACGGCTCAGTGCCGAGACCGCCGGTGTTCTTGGCGAGGGGTTGCGCCGAGCCGCCGATTACGCGCAGGCCAATGAGTTGCTTGAACACCTATCGGGCATTGAAGGCTTCTTTGCGCGTGAGCCGGAGATGGAGCAGTGTCTCGCTTTGCTGGAACCGGCAGTCGCCGTTGCGGAAGATTCCGGCCGGCGAGAGTACGGCGATTTCCAGACGCCCGCGTCATTGACTAATGCCATATGTTCCCGCCTGGTTCAGGAACAGCTCACGCCCGACGTGGTGATAGAACCAACGTTCGGTCAAGGAACCTTCCTGATCTCCGCCCTGACTCACTTTCCCGCATTGAAAGCAGTGCATGGCGTTGAGATCCATGAGCCCTACTGCTGGCAAGCCAAGTTCGCCATACTGGAGTTGTTCGTCAGGAACCCGGCCCTCAACCGGCCCCGGATCTTCCTGCACCGCTCTGATGTCTTCAAGTTCGATTTCCGCGCGCTCACCACGCAGCTCAACGGACAAGATACGGTGCTCGTGCTGGGCAACCCGCCGTGGATAACAAACGCGGAACTGGGCAGCTTGAAGTCGAGCAATCTTCCCCGCAAGACGAACCTCAAGGCGCTGAGAGGTCTTGACGCCATCACCGGCAAAGGGAACTTCGACATCGGCGAGTACATCATACTAATGATGCTGGAGGCGTTCTCCCGACGCAAAGGCTGGCTCGCGATGCTGGCCAAGAACTCAGTCATCCGTAACGTGGTATACGACCTCCCGAGGGCGATGCATCGAATTGGTGATGCTCGGGCTCAGAAGATAGACGCGCAGGACCACTTCGGTGCTTCCGTTGACGCGTCGTTGTTCACGTGCCGTTTTCTGGCCGACACCAACGCAAGGACCTGCAAGGTTACCTCATTTGATAACCCCGCTTCGGTAGAAAGGGTATTCGGCTGGATAGACGGACGTTTCGTTTCCGACGCCGCTACGTACCCGAAGAACCGTAGGTACGATGGAATCTCGCCCCTCGTGTGGCGTCAAGGCGTCAAGCACGACTGCTCGCAAATCATGGAACTCCGCCTGCGGGATGGCAAATACATGAATGGCCTGGGCAGCGAGTTGGATTTGGAGCCTGAGCCTATCTACGGCCTTGCTAAGAGTTCGGATTTAGGCTCACCGGTCGTCGCCAAGCCGAGTCGGCTCGTCATCATCACGCAGCACAAGATCGGCGAAGACACCGCTCACTTGGCCGAGGATTTCCCCAAACTGCATCGCTACCTGTCCGAGAACGCGAGCCTCCTTTTACAGAGGAAGTCCAGCATCTATCGGAACAATCCGCCCTACTCCATCTTTGGCATCGGCGACTACTCCTTCAAACCTTACAAGGTCGCCATCTCCGGTCTGTACAAGCGCTCGGGCTTCTCCTTAGTACCACCCTTCGAGGGAAAGCCCGTCATGCTGGATGATACCTGCTACTTTGTTGGCTTCGAGCACCTTCCGGAAGCCGCCATCGGCTGGGCTCTGCTCAACAGCGAACCCGTCCAAGCGCTACTCGGCTCGTTGGTGTTCCTTGACGCCAAGCGTCCGTACACGAAACAGATACTCATGCGCATCGCCCTGGACCGAGTGGCCTCGGACACCTCGTTTCCTGTCCTTGTGTCTCTCCTTCATCGCCTGGGACAGGGGCTATGCTTGGACGTCACCGAACGAGACTGGCATGCGTTCCTCGAAGTAGTCAAGCGAGGGGAGGCTACCGTCAGCCCACCCAGTCTCTTTGCGTCGACCGCACTGAGCCCGACTGGCTGAAACTTCTGTGTCAGCCCAGCGCAGACGGGTGACTGCGGCCGCATCGCCGCGACGGACAATCGGATCGACACGCTGGTGTACGAGCTTTACGGACTGACGGATGATGAGATCAGTGTCATAGGAGGCCGTCAATAATGCCGTTCGCCGAGGCGGAAGCCGCGAAGCTACTAACCGAGACTCGGAATTCGGGGGACACAGTCGGAATTCGGGGGACACAGTAAGTGATTATTGATACGGCTGGGAATCATGGCCAGTCACCCGACTTGATGACGGCGGCAAGGCGGCAGGCGGCCGACGGCTTGCGGCCGACGGCCCACAGCTCACTGCCTCGACCGGATGGCCGGTCGATTGCAGGCTGGCGGACACGGTTCCTTGAGCAGCGCGCCATCATGGACCGCTTCGTGCAGGCCATCAGAGACGGTAGGTATGACGCCATATCCAAGGCCTCGCGCGCTTGTCTGAAGGAACTCGGGGCGGTATTAGCGCACAAAACCGTCTACGCCTATCTCGGAAAGAATACGCTTGAGGACCGGCGCGGTTCCGCCAATTCTCCCTGGACCCGTGAAGAACAGGCCATTGTTGATAAGTTCTTACGAGCCCTGCTTCGCGGTCGCTATCGAGATGCGGCAGAAGCTGCCGACGCCTGTGCGGCTGAGTTCGACCGACTGAGGCGGCGTCCCGCTGCGATTTGTCCGGTCGTGCCGCGGACGCGGCAGGCCATCTTCGTCCGCATCTACGAGGGTGCGCGTGCAGCCGGCCGCAGACCGACGCAGAGGCGCTGGCACCCGGCCGAGTTAAGGGTGCTGGACCGACATGCTCGTGCCTTGGCTCAGGGCCGCTTTGCTGATGCCCCGGCTGCGGCGGTGGCATGCAGAGCCGAATTGAGCAGACTGGCGACGCGACCTCAGGTTCGCACGCCTTTCGCGATACAGATACAACTGGTACG
>CAIVTL010000734.1 GCA_903908785.1 Caldifarciminota bacterium
TAGGAGGTAGGAGGTAGGAGGTAGGAGGTAGGAGATAGGAGGCAGGAAGCGACCGGCGAGTCTGCTGGCGACTCGCCGGTTACCTTGCGGAGGTTTCGGAATCCCGCCCCGATGCGGGAATGGGGTTCAGTGCATCACGACCAGTGGTCGAGACACGTTCCAGTCCGACGTGGCAAGGCGAAGGATGTAGGTGCCGGAGCTGAGGCCGCGAAGGTCGAGGACCATTCGCATTTCCGCTTGACGATTGTCGAGTGACGATTGGCACGCCACGGATTGCGGAACCAGGCGACCGGAGAGGTCGAAGACGGAGAGGAGAAGTGGTCGAGTGGTCAAGTGGTCTAGTGGTCCAGTGAGGTGAAGCGTGGTGAAGTCGCGGCACGGGCTGGCGACCGTCACTTCGGGACACAGCGGGCTCGCGTCGTGGTTGACGATTCCGGTCATGGGGGTAGTGATGAAGACGCCGCCGCCGTTGGTTCCCGCGTAGAGCGTCGGGTTCGTCCCGCCGGCGAGCGCGAGCGAGAGCACGCTGGGCGTGGTCAGTCCGAAGCTGAAGTCCTGCCAGTTGTCGCCGCCGTCTTCCGAGTAGTAGACGCCGGTCGCGGTGCCGGCATAGATGCGTCCGTCTTCCGGATTGATGAGGAGCGCCCGCGTCGACTCGGTGAGCGCCGTGGCCTGCCACGTCAGAGCACCGTCCGTGGTCCTGAAGACGCCGGCGGCGGTGGCGCAATACATCCGGCCTGAAGTCACGGGGTCGGGCTGGATGCTCGTGGCCGCGGCGGTGAGCCCGGTCTGCTGCTGTGTCCAGTCCTGTCCTAAGTCGTCGGACACGAGGAATCGGGGCGAATTGTCCGAGGCGATTCCGGCCACGAAGACGCGGTTGCTGTTGAAGGGGTCGAACGCAATCGCCCCGCCCCAGCAGCCATCGTCTATGATGACGTTGTTCCACGTGCTGCCTGCATCGAGCGAGTAGTCGATGACGAGCTTCGGCACACCCGCCACGTCCAGCTCACCGGTGGTGAAGATGACATCTTCGTTCACGGGCGAGACTGCCACTGCCCCGCCGTAGGTTATCCAGCTTTCCAGCACCGTCCAAGTGGTACCGCGGTCTGAGCTCACACTGAGCTCAGCGGGCTTTCAGCCCCGGCCTTCGAACGCCCATGCCCGGTCGGCATCAAGGCGGGATGCGGTAATTCCGCAGATTGCGCCGCAGCCGCGGGGGCCGCCGGACGAGATCCAGTTGCTGCCGCAGTCTGCAGTCACCTGGACCGGGTAGCAGTATACGGCTCCGGCATAGGCAACCGCCGGGTTGTCGGGCGAGGTGGCAAGAGCGTTGAACTGACCGTACTGAAGCAGGCCGTTGTTGATGGGAGACCAGGAGCCGCCCCGGTCAGTCGACTTGTACATGCCGACCGACGTGCCGCAGAAGACGACGTCATCGTCATCCGGGTCAGCCAGCACGCAGGCCGAGACATCGCCCTGCAAGCCGTTCGCGACTTCTGTCCACGTCAGTCCATTATCAAGGCTGCGATAGATGCTCGCGCCGGCCGCGGCGTAGACCAGGCCGGGTTCGCCTGCGGGGCGGGAGAACGCATACGTCGCGCCGTTCAGGACCAACGACCATGTGGCGCCGCCGTTGCTCGACCGACAGATGCCAGCATCCGTGCCCGCCAGCAATATGTCCTGGCTGGTCGGGTCGATGTCGAGGGTTCGAACCCAGCCATCAATCGCGGCCGGGATGGCAGACCACGACTCTCCCCGGTCGGTCGATTTGTAGAACATCATGCCCGTCCCGGCGTCATGGCCGATGGCGCAGACAACGTCGCGGTTGCTGCCACACATCTTGACGGCCTCGACCGACGAACCCCAGACTGTCGCCAGCGATTCAATATCCCACGTCCGGCCGCCGTCAATGCTGTGGCCGACTACTCCGTTCCGATAGCCGGTTCCCTCAGCAATACCTCCACCGAAGACCTCGTTCCAGTCTTCGGGGTTGACGTCCAGTGCCGGGAATCTGACCGGGTCGGGTACGCCCATTCCGGCCCAGGCATTCCCGCCGTCAGTCGTACCGTATAGCTTGCCGCCGCACACGCAGTAAAGCAGGGCGGGGTCGGAAGGATGCGCCACCAGCACCTGGGGCGTACTGACGAGGAGCGCAGTGGTTCGACTCCAGCACTGCCCGTTATCCGTCGACTTGAGGAGCGGGACTCGTTGACAGCCGCTGGCTATGTAGATTGTCTTGTCCGGCCCGGAGGTAGCTACGGCGGAGTAAATCGGGCCGCCTTCCGGCCCGACGTACGTCCAGAACGCCTGCAGAGTGGTCGCAAGTCCCAGCGCGGCGCACGCAAACAGAATAGTTGCACGTTTCATGGTTAGCTCCTTTTCATTGGCCATACCCCCTCTTGTGCACCGGCTGTGCCGGGGTAGCGCGCCCAGACGCATCGGGCCGCAGCGACGAGTAACCATCCGCACGGGCGACAGTTGCGGGCATGTCCAGGCGACCCGACGTACGACTCTCGCCCTTGCTAGTGGTGTAACCGAACGGACACAGGTGTGACCGGAAAGAGACAAGGCGGGCAGAAAGCAGGTAGAAGGTAGGAGGTAGGAGGCAGGAGGTAGGAGGCAGGAGGTGGAAGGCAGTAGGTAGAAGGTAGAAGGTAGGGGAGGATGCGGCGCGGAGACGGGGTCAGGCGCGGCTGACGGTGACGCGGATGAGGGCGTGGAGCATACGCCCGATTTCGTCGAAGGCGCCCGCAGCCGCCACAGGCGCCGTGATGTATTCTAGCTTGTTACCTGCTACTTGCCGTTTGCCCGGCACCAAACAGCGGCGCGAGGGACGCGGCCCAGGCTTCGACTTCATCCCATTTGCGGAAGTCGCCCGGCGGCGCCTTTATCATCTTCATAATCTGCCGTGAGACGAAGTCGAGCTTCTGCGGGTCGTAGGCGCCGGCGAAAAGGCCTTCGCTGAGCGGCTTGACCTGTTGCCGTACCGGCCCGAGGTACGCGCCGGCAGTGGCCCTGGCTTTCTCGTCGCTTCCCTTCATCGCCAGGCAGACGATGAACGCCGCGAAGGGTTTCGAGCCGAGGTCGGCAGCGTTCCGGCGGGCGAACTTTAGCGCGTCCGGGTGGAGTTTCCCGGCGTGCACCGCAGTGCCCAGAACGACCGCCCCGT
Source organism: Caldifarciminota bacterium (assembly GCA_903908785.1). Taxonomy (GTDB): domain Bacteria; phylum Hydrothermota; class Tepidihabitantia; order Tepidihabitantales; family Tepidihabitantaceae; genus UBA2258. Next base: position 3,170 of record CAIVTL010000734.1, read on the forward strand.
AGGGCGAGAGGTCGCGGACCTCTTTGGCGCGCACCGCCTCGGCCGCGAACCCGCTGCGGTTGAGAACTCCGGCTATCCGTTCAGCGATGCCGGCCGTCGAGCCGGCCCAGGTCGCATATGCAACCAGTACTTTCCGTGATGTATCGGTCATTGGTACCTCTTTCTACCTTGTATGTTATTGCTCGGTATCCGGTTGTCAATCTCGCTGGAGCGCTGCCAAGACCGAAGTGGAAAGCGGCAAGGACAAAGGACAAGGCAAATGGGAAAGAGGAAAGGATGAAGTGCGGGCGGCCGGCGCAAGCCGGCCGCCCATGACAGAACGTGTCCGCTTCGCTATCGGTACTGGTCAACGAGGTCGTCGGCATAGCCGGCGACCGATTGGGCGAGGTCGGCCACTTCGTCGATTCCGACGTCGACTATCTGGGCCGTGATAAACTTGTGGCCGGGGTACCAGATGTAGGAGACCGAGACCGCCGAGCCATAGCCGGTCTCTTCCGGGTCCTCATCCATCGAGACGAGGTAAAGCTCAAGCTGGGCGTCGTCGGCCGAGTAGACTACGCGTAGTCCTCGTTCTCGCAGGTGCTCGCGGACCGACTCGGCGAACCGCGCGCCGACGTTGTCGTCGCCGGTCTGCCGGACGTAGACTCCGGCGTTGTAGCGCGGCATTCTGACCACATGGGGGAAGTAGACCGGCGCCGGGTAGATGACCGGGCCGAACTGAAACAGGAAGCTCCACGAGCCGTGGTAGTGCTGATGCCGCCACTGGTCGTGGTGGCCATGCCAGCCCGGTCCGCCGTTGAAATGGCCACCCCCGCCGTAGCCACCATTGCCGCGACCACCGTTGCCACGGCCTCCGCCGCCACGTCCGCCGCGCGGCGGGCGGTCTGCCCCGCCGTTGTCGCTCGACCGGCTCACCATGGCCGGCTCGGCAATGCCCCAGGTTTGCCAGGGCATGGGCGAAGTCGGGGCTTGTACGGCCTTGGACTCGGTTTGGGTGGGCGCCTGAGACGCCTCGGGTTTGGCCTCCGGCGCCTGAACCGCATCTCTCTTGGACTGAGACGGCTGGTCCGGCTTCTCGGCGTCCGCCGACTTCTGAGTCGGGGCAACGACTGATTTGTCCCTGGCCTGCCTGGGCTTGACCACGGCATCCTCGCCGGCCCAGGCAGTGAACGCGACTGCCAGCAGCACGACTGCCAGTATTACCATCTTCGAACGTCTCATAGTTACCTCTTTCGGGCGGATTGCCTGCCACCCGTTCGGAAATTCTGTCTCTTCCTGCTACTACCTTTGACGCCCGGCGAGGAGTTGGTGATTCTCTATCGCCGTGCCCAAGCATCCATTTAGACACATACAGCCCACGTTTCCCTGCTATTCCCGTGACCGGGGCCACGGGGTTCGCCCGGCTCGGCAGTGGCCAGAACGACTGAGGCGGACCGGTTTCCCGGGCGCTGGCGCGTGGCGTCAGGCGGACGGGCCGACATCCTGCCTCTGTCCGCCTGTAAGTAATGCTTGACAGAGAGGCGGCTAGGCGGAAAATCAGGCGGAGGCGGTTGACCAAAGGCGACCGCACGACGTCCGAAGGTAAGCGTAATTGCCCTGAAGGGCAGAGAGGACTCGCATATGCCAAGAGGACAGGCCCTCATGAAGAGGACCGTGAAACTGACCGACGAGATGCAGCCGGTGTTCGGCCCGGGCAAGGTCATCAAAGTCAGTGACCTGAACAAGAAGCTCTGGGCCTACATCAAGAAGTACAAGCTGATGACCGGCGAAGGCCCGCTGATGAAGCGCTCCATCAAAGTCACCGAGGACATGAAGCCGGTGTTCGGTCCCAAGGCGACTGTCAAGATCGGCGAGATGATGAAGCTGCTCTGGGTCTACATCAAGAAGTACAAGCTGTTCTAGACCGTCCGAATAGAAGCACCGGGCTCGTGCGGCAAGAAACCCGCGCGGGCCCGGAGCCTTTTCAGCGGCAAAGTCCGAAACCCGAAACCAGAATGACGATTGAATGCGGGCAAAACTGGAAGTCAGAATTGGACATTTCTCTCATTCGAGCTTCATTCGGAATTCGTGCTTCGAGCTTCGTCATTAGCTGCAGCGGCGTGCGGTCAGCGGGGAGCGGGGAAGAAGAGGGCGGTGACCGGTTGGCCGTCGGGGCCTTTTCCCTGGAACGAATCGCAATCGGCGCCGAGGTCGGGCAGTTCGCCGGCCCGGGCCGACTCCCTGTACCATTCAAGCGCTTGAGAAACCGAGACTCCTTCCGGTTTCGCGCGGACGTGACGGACGTAGATGTTGGCGACCGGGCGCGTCTGGCCGGGATACTTGAGGCCGACCAGCCGGCGGGCGTAGAGCGCGGGGTCGCTTGGCTCCTTCGGCTCGGCAAGGATGAACGCCACGATTGATATCTCGGCTCCACCGGTGTTGTGCGCCGCCGCGTAGGTCTGGGGAGCATTCACGTCGAAGAAGCGATAAGGCTTGGCGATGGTTGAGAACCAGCCCTTGTCGGGCAGGGGCGACAGTGTGTCCCTGAACAGGCGGTCGAACACCAACCGGAATGTGTTGACCGGCGTGATTGAGTCGTAGAACAGCCGGCCGGTGTCACCGGGCAGATGCACCGCGTTGAGAATGGACATCCTTTCAGTCAACTGGTCCGGTTCCGGGTCGTCCCAGTTAAGGATTGAGCCCGGGCCGTGGTCAGCCTGGAGGATGATGAGCGGCGGCCGCGGCGACGTGGCGAGGATGCGTTCGACCATCGTTCGTGCCTTGCCGGTGATGAATTCGAGTTGGGCCCGGTACTGCTCGACATACTCGCGCCGGACCTTCTCTTTGTCCACCGACTGGAAGCTGCCGCCTTCGGTCATCGTGAAATTACCCTGCGGGTTCACCTTCTCGCCTTTGGCACCGAAGACGAAAGGCGGATGCGGGCTGAGGATGTGACAGAAGACAAACACGGGGTGTTTTAGCCTTGCCGCATCGGGCAGGTGCTCGAACGCGTAAAGGATTCGCTCGCGGTGCAGGTCATACTGCGACTTCCTCAGCAGCCGGTCGAGGATAAGCGGAAGGGCGGTCGTGCTGATGAGGACGTTCTGGAATTCGCTCAAAGCCCAGCGTGGGGCGAAGTGAATGTCGGCGTTCTTGAGGTCGGTGCCGGTGTAGCCTGAGGCGAATGAGGCGATGGTGTATCCGTCCTGTCTGAGTTCTCTCACGACCCGACTGTCGCCAATCATTCGTAGCAGGGGCGAGCGGTTATCGGATTCCGGTCCAAGCCTGGCCGCAAGCGTGTCGAGGTACGCCATGTTCAGAGAGGAGGCAAGCGACAGATAGGTTTGGGAATAGTTGGAGCGGTTGTGCGCCCCGACGTGGAAGCCTTTCTGTCGGAGCCACGAGATGAACTCCGAGTTGTCGTAGCCGTAGACTGAGTCCAGGATGTCGTTGCGGGCGTAGCCGTCGAGGATGATGTAGTAGATGTCGGGCTGGCTCTTCATTTCCGCCTGCGCCGTCCCGTGTTTGTTCATTTCTGCAGTCCTGCTGCGCAAGCAGGCGGGCACGCCGGTTGCGAGGTCGATGCAGACCAGCGCCAGGGAAACAAGGTTGAGGAAGACCGTCAGCCCGCCGAACTCCCGGCGCGGCCGGCCGAAGAAGAAAATGCCCAGCAGCAGTACTGCCGTGGCTACTACCGGCAGGAGCCACGGGGCTATCTTCGAGCCGATGGCGGCCAGGACACGACCGTAAAGGAAGAACAGCGCGAGAAAGAGCGAGACGGCCAGCGCGGCCCGGCGGCTGTTGCGCATCACGGCCCCGAGCAGCAGCCAGAGCGCGAGCGCCGCGGCGAAGGATACGGCCAGCGGTAGCGGGAGTTCGTTCGGGCTGACCGGCAGGCGGGAAGCGTTGTGGCTGAACAGGAACAGAATCGGCGCGACGGCGAGAAGGAGGGGGTGGATGGGTATTGGTTTTCTCATGGGTGGCCGGCGGTCACCGGTTTCTTCCCGAGCGGAAGAAGAGCGCGGTCACTCGTTCGAGCGCGGGACCCGGCCCCGTGTAGCTGGCGCACGTGTCTCCCAGGTCGGGCATCCCGCCCGATTTCACGTAGGCGCGGTACAAGTCGCGCGCCGCGCCAATCGAGGGGACCTCGGGAACCGTCCTTATGTACGTACCGTCGACCCGCTGGTTGGCTCCATAGAACTTGATGCTCGTAACGCGTCGGCCGTACCACCCCGGGTCGGTCGGAGGATTCTTTGCCGCGGTGAAGACGACGATGACGACGCCACTCGCGGTGTCTTGTTGCCGGGCGAACAGCGACGGGTTGTCGACATCGTAGAAGACGTAGGGGTGGGCCATCGTCGAGAAGTAGCTCTTGTCGGGCAGGAGCGGGTAGTTCGTGCCGAACAGCCGGTTGAAGACCAGTCGGAAGGTGTTGACCGGCGTAATCGAATCGTAGAGGAATGCCGTGTCGCCGGGGAAGTGACAGGCGTTGAGAATCGCCATCCGTTCGTAGACCTGGTCGGGTTCGGGTGCATCCCAATACTGGATTGTCCCACGACCGTGGTCGCCCTGCAGGATGATGACCGGCGGCCTTGGTGACGCCGCGAGGATTCGGTCCACCGTCTCCTCGAGTTTCAGGTCAAGGAAGGCAATCTGGTCGCAGTACGCCTTGGTGTAGTCCTCCCGGGCGCGGGAACTGCCGACCGCCTGGAACTGGTCATCGTCGACGAACGAGAAGTAGCCCGGCGGGTTGACTTTCTCACCATGCGCGCCGAAGACAAAGGGCGGGTGCGCGACGAGCGTGTGACAGAAGACGAAGACCGGGTGGTGGGCCCGGGCTGCCTCCGGCAGGGTGCGCAATTGGAACATGAGCAGGTTGCGCTGGACGTCGAACTGGGAACGGTGCGCGAGCAGCTCGATGAGCGGCGGCAGCGGGGTCGTGGCGAGGAGGACGTTCTGAAACTCGCTTAAAGCCAGGCGCGGGGACAGGAAGACGTCGGCGTGACGAAACTCGGTGCCGAGGAAGCCGGAGGCGAAGCCGACCGTCTTGTAGCCGTGCTGTTTGAGGATGGCCATCACCCGGCTGTTGGCAGTGAGGCCGGTGAGCGGGCCGCGGTTGGTTGAGCCGGGCCGGATGAGTGCTGCCAGCGAATCGAGCTGCATGAAGTTGAGGGACGACGCGAGTGAGAGGTAGGTTGAGGCGTAGTTGGGGCGGCTGCGTGCGGCAACACTGAAACCCCGCGATTTCAGGAAGTTGATGAACTGCGAATTGTCGTAGCCGTAACGGTCCTTCAGGATGTCGGCGCGGGTGTAGCCGTCGAGGATGATGTAGTAGATGTCCGGGTAGTCACCGCTGATAGTGCCGGCGGCCACGGCGTGGGTTTCGCTCCGGGCCGCGTTGCGCACGAAGGCGGGCAGACCCGTGGCCACGTTGACGAGGACAACCGCGACGGCAGCGATGTTCAGCAGCACTGTGGCGCCGTTCAGGCCGCGCCTCGCGCGTATTACCAGCCACGAACCGAGCACCCACAGCAGGAGCCACGCGGGCATCAGGTACTGGTGGCGGGCCAGTTCGTTGACCGCTGGCGTCCGGCCGACTGCGGAGAACGCTCCGCCGTATACGGAGAGGAGGAAGACAAGCAGCGATGCGATGATGCCGGCCTTCAGCCAGTCATGCAGAACGAGGCCGAAGAGGAGGAGCAGAACCGCCGTCAGCGCCAGCGACACGGTCAGCGGTAGCAGGAGTTCGCTCGGGCTGACCGGCAGGCTGGCAACGTTGTGGCTGAACAGGAACAGAACCGGTGAAGCGGCAAGGAGGAAGGGGTGAACCGGAAAGGGACGCTTCACGCGGCGCCGGCGTCCGGCGAGGCGGGGCGCTTTTCCATCAGGTAGATGGTGCGTTCCGAGCCGCGGACCGCGGTGGAACCGATAGCCGCGAAGCTGCGGCTGAACGTATGCTCGAAGGCCTCGCGAGTGTAGTTGGAGAAGATGTCTTCGCGGGTGGCCAGCAGGCGTTGGACCTGCGAGTCGGATTTGGGCACAAACTCGATGATGAGTGTCCGGCAGATGCCCGCAAGGAAATCGGCAATCAGGTCGAAGGGCAGGTTGTTGCCGATTGCCAGATGGTGAACTAAGGCCAGGGCCAGGACAGTGTCGCCGGGGCCGCGCTCGATGAGCGACTGGCGCTCGCGGTTCTGCCAGCCGATGCCCGGACTCGGATTCGTCAGGTCGGCGAGGAGAGGCAGCAGGTTCTTCTCGTCGCGCTTGCGGCAGTCAAGGTAGTTGAGTTCGACCGCGGCCGGATCGATGTCGAATGCCACCGTCGTGATGCCGCGGTCGGCGGCGATGCGGCTGAACAGCCCGGTGTTGGCCCCGAGGTCCCAGACTGACTTCGGGTTCACTTTCGCCAGGTAGTCGCCTACGACTTGCCGCTTGTGGTCGAGTGACGAGTCGGAATAGTTGGTGGCGTCGTAATAGTCGCCCCATTCCGTGCCTTCGGGTTTCCATTCGAGCTTGCGGGTCGTTGATTCGAGGTTGTCAATCAGCCCGAGGAACGCCATTCGGCTCATCTTGCCGCCGGTAGGTTTGACCGGCTTGTCGGAGTACTTTCGCTGAGCCTGGGCGTGAAGATGGATGTGAGTGGCCAGGCCGAGAGATAGCTTGGTCTTTCCCGGCAACAGATGGCTGGCAAGGTCAAGCGGGACGCCGTCAATGTAGACACGCAGGAGTTGGCCGAGCCGGACGTCGGTGTGGCTCATGAGTGCCAGCGGTGCGAGAAAATGCTGACAGAACTGGCGGTAGGCGACCCATGGCTCGCCTTCGCGGTACTCCTCAAATGAGAGCGTGTCAATCAACACCGGCCGGCACTGCCGGAACTGAACGTTGTACGCACTGGAGTCCTTGAGTGACATACTGTGTTCGAGGGCCTGCTTCTCGATTGTCAGCGTTGCCAGCGCGGCGTCCCTGAGCTGGCTGAAAGACCACTCGTACGGGTAGGAGATGAACGGGACAACCTCGGGTGCAATTACCTTGAACACGTCTGCAGACGCCCCGGGCTCATCGGTCTGCTCGTGGGGAATCATCAGGCCGGAGTCGGTTAGCGACCGGTAGAGGCCTGATTCCATAAGTCTTTCATAATTAGTGCGATAGCTGTTGTTCACCTGGCGAAGAAGCCGGCCTCCCCGGTGGAACAGGTACCCGCTTGGGTCGCGGAACGAACTGAGGAGAGGGGCGTCAGTCCTTTGGGCCGGCATCGTGCTTTCGGGGAGTTAACACTCGTTTCACAAACGCGATGACCTTCTTCCAGAAGAGCCCGATGGCGAAAAGCCCGCCAAGCAGGCCACCAAGGATGAGCTGCAGGATGTAGCTGCCGGTTCCAGGGTCGAGATAGCCATACGCTAACTGAAGCAGAATCGGTGAGATAAGCCCTGCCAGGGCGATGGCAGCAAAGGCGGGACGGTGAGATCGGTTCATGATAGAACAAGAATTGTAGCCGCATGCGCCGCCATGTCAACCGCGCTGCAGTTGGCTGCGGTTGGCCTGGTGCCTGCCTGCGGGCCGGCTCATCGCTCACAGACTCCATGACCCCTTGGTACGCTATTTGAGAGTGGCGAGAGGTCATGGCGCGTAAGTTACTGAATTAAGCCAATGTTAGGAAGCTCACGTCATCCGCATTATTTCCTTGCGCGGGCCGGATTCATCTGTATAATCCCACGTTAACTTTCAACGAGGGTTGACTAGCGTACAATCGTAGGCAACTTTCATGCTGATAGTTCGTTCTTTGACAATTTGGAGAAGAGGCAGGCTGATATTCATCTCAAGCTACTAAGAGCGCATGGTGAATGCCTTGGCAGTTGGAGGCTACGAAGGGCGCAGTCAGCTGCGATAAGCGCCGGTGAGCTGCAAACAAGCTTTGACCCGGCGGTACCCGAATGGGAGAACCCGTATGGAGTCATGTCTATACATCGCCGAGTGAATACATAGCTCGGCGAAGCCAACCCGGTGAAGTGAAACATCTCAGTAACCGGAGGAAAAGAAAGAAAACTCGATTCCCCAAGTAGTGGCGAGCGAACGGGGAACAGCCTAAACCGATTCCAGTGTCAAGCCGGCAGGCGTTGCTGGAGCGGTGTCGCGGGAGCGGCCTGGTCTACTGCCGTGAGATCAAGGAGTTACAAAGGTTGTCGGTTAGTCGAAGACCCCTGGAAAGGGACACCAAAGACGGTGACAGTCCGGTAGGCATAAACTGACAACTCTCCTGGCCGTTTCCCAAGTACCACGGGACACGAGAAACCTTGTGGGAATTTCGGACGACCACGTCCAAAGGCTAAACACTACCAACTGACCGATAGTGAACTAGTACCGTGAGGGAAAGGTGAAAAGAACCCCTGGCGGGGAGTGTAATAGTACCTGAAACCATGTGCTTACAATCAGCAGGAGCGGTGATAGCCTTTCCGCAAGGTTTGGCTGGAACCGTGACTGCGTGCCTTTTGCATAATGATCCGGCGAGTGTGCGTATGCAGCGAGGCTAAGGCTCAATGAGCCGTAACCGTAGCGAAAGCGAGTCCTAATAGGGCGTCAGTTGCATGCGCCCGGCCCGAAACCCGGTGATCTACCCATGGCCAGGTTGAACTCTCAGTAACATGAGAGGGAGGACCGAACCGGTGAACCTTGCAATATTCTCGGATGAGCTGTGGGTTGGAGTGAAAGGCTAATCAAACCGGGTGATAGCTGGTTCTCTCCGAAATGCCTTTAGGGGCAGTCTGTCGCGTTCAGTTGCGGAGGTAGAGCACTGGATGGGCGCTCTTTCACAATGTGGAAGAAAACCCGACCAAACTCCGAATGCCGTAACTCCAGAGCGATGGAATGAGGCTATGAGCTCTAAGGTCCATGGCCGAGAGGGGAATAACCCAGACCGCCGGCTAAGGCCCCGAAGTGTATGCTAAGTCGAAAAAGAGGTGAGGCTACTCAGACAGCTGGGATGTTGGCTTAGAAGCAGCAATCATTTAAAGAGTGCGTAACAGCTCACCAGTCGAGTGGTCTTGCGCTGAAAATTCATCGGGGGTCAAGCATACCGCCGAAGCCGCGGACTCGAAGCAATTCGAGTGGTAGGAGAGCGTTCTGTTGTAGGTCGAAGGCGTCGGGTGACCGGCGCTGGACGAACCAGAAGTGATGATGCCGGAACGAGTAGCGTTAAACCAAGTGAAAAACTTGGTCACCGAAAGCCCAAGGTTTTCTGGGGAAGGTTAATCCGCCCAGAGTTAGTCGGTACCTAAGCCGAGGCTGAAAAGCGTAGGCGATGGAAATCCGGTCAATATTCCGGAACCACCTTGGCGCCGTTATGAGCTAAGGGGTGACGCAGGAGGAAAGGTCCGGCCCCGTATTGGATCGGGGTCTAAGCCATGGAGATGGGGCGTTGGCAAATCCGCGCCCATAAGTCTCTGTGGCGAATGGGACGCCCCCGCAAGGGGGCGGAACCGGGCCAAACCGACTGCCGAGAAAACCCTCTGTGCCAGGCGTCCGGGTGACCGTACCGTAAACCGACACTGGTGGGTGAGGAGAATATCCATAGGTGCTCGGGTGATCTCTTGTTAAGGAACTCGGCAATCTAGCCCCGTAACTTCGGAATAAGGGGTGCCGGCGCAAGCCGGCCGCAGTGAAGTGGCACTACCGACTGTTTAACAAAAACACAGGTCTCTGCTAAGACGTAAGTCAATGTATAGGGACTGACACCTGCCCGGTGCTGGAAGGTTAAGGAAGGATGTCATCCTGTCGCAAGACAGGGGCAGCATTTGACCGAAGCCCCAGTAAACGGCGGCCGTAACTCTAACGGTCCTAAGGTAGCGAAATTCCTTGTCGGGTAAGTTCCGACCTGCACGAATGGTCTAATGAGTTGAACACTGTCTCCTCCACGAGCCCGGTGAAATTGTAGTATCGGTGAAGATGCCGGTTACCCGCCACGGGACGGAAAGACCCCGTGAACCTTCACTACAACTTTGCATTGATTTTGAGTTTTAGATGTGTAGCATAGTTGGGAGACTTTGAAGCGGTTCCGCTAGGAGCCGTGGAGTCACCGTTGAAATACCAACCTTCTGACA
>CAIVTL010000735.1 GCA_903908785.1 Caldifarciminota bacterium
CCACGCGTGGAGAATAGTCGGCCGCAGCCGGGTTGTCAACCGCCGTGGAGGCGGTCAGCAATCGGGCGGGCCACAGCAGAAGGGGGCATGTTCATGGTCAGGGTGCGAATCAGGGGCACGACAAAGGGACGGCCAGGACAAGGTGTGCCAAGAGCACCATCATGTCAAAGAGCACTGCGAAGAGCAATACGAAGCCGACCTTTCGGCCGTTGCCGGCGACGCGCTTTCCGGACGCCGTGTCGAGCGGGTTCACCGGGCCGGGCTGCCGGACCGTAATCAGGAATGCGGCGAGCGTGAATCCAAGCAGACTCAGGCAGTTCCACAATCCGAACACGAAGTATCTTGTAGCTCGTCGGCCGAATCCCTTGAAGGCGATCATGCCGGCAAACATGCTGGCGAGGCAGGAACAGAGTACAAACGCGATGATGCCTGCAATCGGCGAAGTCTCCACAACTGAATCGGCCAGGATGACCAGAGCCGGGGCGCCCGGCTTGAACCAAAGGTCCTTGGTGAATTCCCGCGCCGGCGCCAGGCAGGAGAGTCTCGTGTAGCGCAGGTTGTGCACACGGCTCTCGCCGTTGAAGAAGAACCTCAGTTCCTTTGGCACTTTGAAGTCGCGCGTCCGGTAGTAGTCCACTTCACACCAGTTGCGGATGCCGGCCCAGAGCTCGGGCTTCACCAAGCCGACCACGTAGACGTAGATGGGTAGCACGCGGTCGCCATACACGCTGCTCAGTCGCATCGGGAAGTATGGACGCCGGGCCGGAAACGTCGCGGCGATGCCGATAGCTCGCGCTACGTCTTGTGCCCTTCCGGTCGGGATGGACTCGTGCATGAACTTGCCGGAGTCGGAAATCCAGGACACTATGAAGGAGTAGCCCACGCTGTCGTATTGGTCCAGCACCGGCGCAGTGCCCGCCGGCAGGTCAACGCCTTTCTCCTTGAGGTAGCGATACAGCGCTCCTCGCTCGCGAGTACTCACCAGTTCGGCGGTCAGACCCAGCCGTTCGACATGGTCGCTGATGGTTACACCATGGTCGCCGTGGCCGTCGTAGGCGCCATAGTCCGAGCCCATGAGGTTCGGTCGCTCCTCCTCCAGACTTCGGTACCAGAACAGGAACGGGTAGAGCTGTGATAGACTCATCAAGAACAAAGACCGGCGCCACACAATCCCTGCATCCGCGACGATGCCGTTTCCACGCATCTTCGGCAAGCCTTTGATGATGTCCAGCGAAATGCTTTCGGCCGGCGCCGGGACCGGTACTATCCAGACGGCTTTATCGGTGCGAACGTCGCTCAGCCCGACCGACAGAAGCATATGCTCGACGCCGTGCCGGTGGTTCACGAAGCAGACCTGCTCATCTTCCCGTTGCAGTTCGTGGCGCATCTCCGTGGGGTCGAACGCCATGAACATGCCGTCGGCATGGATGCACGAATAGAGCAGACAAACCATCAGCAGGATGGATGGCCAGCGGCCGGCCAGAACCGTGGGGCGCGCGTCAGCCATCGCGCTGTCGCCGCTTCGCTACAGTATGGGCAGGTAGCGCTCGATTTCGAATGCGGTCACCTGCGCCTTGTACTCGTCCCACTCAAGCTTCTTGTTACGCATGAAGTTGGCGAAGAGTTCGTCGCCCAGGGTTTCGCGCACGAGCTTTGAGCCTTCGGCAATCCGGACCGCGTCCGACAGGTCCTTAGGCAGCGAGCCGATGCCGGCCTTCTCGCGTTCCTCGTCGGTCATTCGATAGATGTTGTCCGACGTCGGCGAGGAGAGCTTGAGCTTGTTCTCGATGCCGTCGAGCCCGGACGCGAGCAGCACCGCGAACGCGAGATAGGGGTTGCATGCCGGGTCGGGCGAGCGGTA
>CAIVTL010000736.1 GCA_903908785.1 Caldifarciminota bacterium
AGAAAAGAAATGAACCGGATAGTCCAGAATTCAGAATCCAGAATCCAGAGTGCAGGGCTGTCGGGCATTCTGAATTCTGATTTCTGGTTTCTGACTTCTGAACTATCCGTGATCCTCTGATATGTGTGGTATCGTCGGCTACGTCGGGCCGCGCAACCTGACCAACGTCATCATGGTCGGGCTGGAGCGGCTCGAATACCGGGGCTATGACTCCTGCGGGATTGCCGCGGTCAACGGCGGCCTGACGATAAGGAAGACCGCGGGCCGGTTGCTGAGACTGAAGGAGATTCTCGCCAATGACCCGATGCGCGGCAACCTCGGCGTCGGACACACGCGCTGGGCCACGCACGGCCGAGTCACGGACGGCAATGCCCACCCGTTCACCGACTGCCGGCGTCGGATCGCGCTGGTGCACAACGGCATCATTGAGAACTACCGCGAACTGCGCGACCGGCTGGTTGCCCAAGGGCACACGTTTGTATCGAGCACCGATACCGAGACTATTGTCCACCTGATTGAGTCGTACTACAAGAAAGACCTGGCCGTCGCGGTACGGAAGGCCGCGGTGGAGCTGAGGGGGTCGTTCGCCATCGCGGTTGTCTCGGCCGACGAGCCGGACCGGCTGGTGGCCATGAAGGTCGGCAGCCCGCTTATCATCGGCCAGGGCAAGCACGAGTTCGTCATCGCGTCCGACGCGCAGGCGCTGGTCGGCATTGCCAAACGGATGCTGCCGATGCAGGACGGCGAGATTGCGGTGATCACGCGCGAGACGTTGGAACTGACGGACGCGAACGGCCGGCGCGTTGAACGCCAGTTTTCCGCCACCGACATCGAGAGCAAACCGGTGACCAAGGGCCGGTATCCGCACTACATGCGCAAGGAGATTTTCGAGCAGCCGCGGATTATCGAGGAGAATATCGAACGTCGGTTCCGCGACCGGAACGTCATCCTCGACCCGGAGTACCTGTTCTATCCGGAAGAAATCGAGAAAGTCGAGCGGATTGTAATCCAGGCCTGCGGCACTTCGTACCACGCGGGTCTGGTCGGCCGCTACTACTTCGAGAAGTTCTGCCGGATTCCGGTCTCGGTCGAAATCAGCTCCGAACTCCGCACTTCCGAGTTCATCTACGACGGCCAGACGGTGATGATACCACTCAGTCAGTCGGGCGAAACCGCGGACACGCTTGCCGCCCTGCGCGAGGCCAGCTCCCGTGACATCCGTTCGCTGGCGGTACTCAATACCCGGCGTTCCTCGATTGACCGCGAAGCCCACTCGTCGGTATACATCCACGCCGGACCGGAAATCGGTGTCGCCTCGACCAAGGCCTACACCGCCCAGATATTCACGCTGCTTTCGCTCGCGCTGCACTGCGCGCGGGTTCGGAAGACGATGTCGGACGAGATGTTCGACGACATCATCCAGCATTGCCGACTCCTGCCGGCCCAGATGCGGGAAGCGCTGACCCTCGACGCGAAGGTCAAGGCGACCGCGGCCCGGCTTTCCTACGCGCACGACTTCATCTTCCTTGGCCGCGGAATCAACTACCCCTCGGCGCTGGAAGGCGCGCTCAAACTCAAGGAAGTATCCTACGTCCACGCGACCGGGCTCGCGGCCGGCGAAATGAAACACGGGCCGATTGCGCTGATTTCCGAGAACACGCCGGTCGTCGGCATCGCGCCGCGCGACACGGTGTACGATAGGATGGTGTCGAACCTGGCCGAGGCCAAGGCACGCAAGGGCCTGATTATCGCGGTCGGCACCGAGGGCGACAAAGAGCTCGAAGAACTGGCCGACACGGTCTTCTCGGTCCCGGCGGCGCCTGAGTACCTGATGCCGATGCTCGTGGCGATTCCGCTCCAACTCTTCGCCTACCACACTGCGGTCCTGCGCGGCTGCGACGTCGACAAACCGCGCAACCTCGCCAAGAGCGTAACGGTAGAGTAATAGATGAGGCTCCAAGCCTTGAGCCACAAGCTCCAGGTCGGGAGCTTGATTCCTTTACTGGCTCTTCTACTGGCAATGCCCGGCTGCGCGGATTGGGACGGATGGCGACCGGACGTCCTCTCGACCTATCCAACTCGCGGCGCGACCGGCGTGCCCATCAACGCACGCATCAGAGTCACCTTCTCTGAGCGGATGAACCAAGCATCGGCTGAAGCCGCGTTCAGCATAACGCCCGCCGTTGCAGGCGGTTTCGAGTGGGCAGGCGACAATATGCACTGGCAGCCAGCCCAGAACCTTGCCGCGCAGACGTCATACACTTTTGTCGTAGACACGACTGCAAGAAGCGTGGCAAGAAATCGGATTGAGTACATGTCCCCGGTGACGTTCACGACCGGCGATGACACCGCGACGGCTGTCTATTTCGCGATGTTCGGCCGGTCGGTGATGAGCGGCTGGTTCAGCCACTGGCAAAGCGACCCGTACACACGCGGAAGGTTTACGTTCGGCTACCTCGAGGTGCCGTCGCCGCCGGACATCGCGGACGCCGTGTGCGCCGAGATGGATAGCTGGGTGTACGTACCGGAGCACCGTCCGGTTGTGTTCTTCAAACTCTGCTTCGTCGATTTCGTCGGAGGCGACTCGGCATCCGCGCAGGAGAACCTGGACCGTAACCTCGGCTACGTCAAGCAGGTCGGCAACAAAGCGCGTTCGCTCCAACTACGGGTGATTGTCGGCAATGCCCTGCCGCAACTCGCCGACGCCACCGACCAATGGCTCGTCTGGAACCACCGGCAGTACAACCAGCGGCTGCTTGATCTTGCGGCCCAGCACGCGGACTCGCTCCGAGTATTCGACATGTACTCGGTGCTGTCCAACGCCGCAGGCAATCTGAAACCCGACTATGCCACAGGCCCGGACGACTCGCACCCGAACGACGCCGGCTACACCGCGCTCGACGCCGCCTTCTTTCCCTTCCTGGAACAGCACTACTAACCCAACAGGCGAGGCCAGAAGCTAGAAGCTAGACTGCAGAAGTCAGAGGGTCCGGACGTTCTGCATTCTGCACTCTCGCTTCTGGCCTCTGACTTGGCCTGCTGACTGGAAGTCTGTGTCCATCCGTGTCCGTCCGTGGTTCCAGACGGTTCGGCCCGCAAAACGCCGTCGAAGTCGCCGCAGAAGTCCCACTGGAAGTCCCCCTGCAAATCGCGCCGCAAACCAACCTGCAAACCACGATGCAAATCGGCTGGAAAACCAGACCGGCAATCCCGGCAAGAATCCGACAGCAAGTCACCTTCCGACAGCGTCCGGCTGTCGCGGTGCAGACCGGCCGCAGAATCGCCGGGAAGAACCATCCGCCAACCCCTACGAGAGCCCCGCTGCAAATCACCCCGGGAACCGTCCTGAGAACGGTTCCCGCCCCGATTCGCGGGGCGTCGATTCCAGCCTGTCTCACCGCGACCTTCTCGCTAAGATGCTATTCTACGAAGAGATACGCAAAGACCCCGAACTGAGATGAAGATTCTTGAGCAAATCGAGCTTCGGTGGACATATAACTATATGAAGGCCCATGCACGCGTGGCGCGGCCGGGCCTGAAGGACCGACAAACAGAAAGGAAGAGACATGACCGACCCGAATCAACGGTTGACTGCATGGCAGATAAAGACCGATACCGGCAAGGTGAAGCAGATACTCGACACGCTGCGGCCGGAGATGCTCGAACGCTACAGAACCTGCGGTTCATTTCAAGATGCAGATTGCAGATATCAAAGGTCAAAATGCGGCGGATTCTCATGTTGGCGTCTCTGTTCGCACTTTGCCATTTCCCCTTTCCCCTTCGCACCGAGGTATCTCGGGCGAGAGCTTCGCCCTTGTGGCCGAGGTCCTGCTCGAAAAATGGGCAGCCCGCGGCCTCAGGTCCGACGTGCTC
>CAIVTL010000737.1 GCA_903908785.1 Caldifarciminota bacterium
AGGCTTAAGCAGTGGACTTGCTGACCATCACCGGCGCGGTTAAGGGACAGGTCGAGTTGCCGGCCGCGCTCTTTGACCAGAAGGGCAAGAAGGGCCTGGTCTGGGAGTCGGTGAAGTGCTACCTCGCGAACCAACGCCAGGGTAACGCCTGCACCAAGACCCGGGCCGAAGTCTCGGGTACGGGCAAGAAACCGCACCGCCAGAAGCATACCGGTCGAGCCCGCCAGGGATCGCGGCGTTCCCCGCAATTCGTGGGCGGCGGCATCGCGTGGGGACCGCGGCCGCGCGACTATTCATACGAGTTGCCGAAGAAGCTCCGCCGCCAGGCGCTGGCCCTGGCTCTCTCGGCGAGGAAGGGCGAGGAAGCGGTCATGGTGGTTGAGGATTTCGAACTGGCCGAGCCGAAGACCCGGGAGATGGTGAAGTTGCTCAAGGGGCTGAACCTCGAGGGCAAGATTCTGCTGCTCGTGGGTGGCGCTTCCGAAAGCCTGAAGCGCGCGAGCCGGAATCTGCCGAACCTGACTGTAATGCCTGCACAGCAGGTGAACACATACCAGGTGGTTGCCCACAAGCGGATTGTGTTCACGGAGTCGGGCCTGAAGCGGCTTGCGGCCATAGCGGGGGTAGTGTGACCGAGCCGACCAGGGTGATACTGAGCCTCGTGGTTACGGAGAAGGCCGAGCGGCTCAAGGCCGAGCAAAACCGGTACACGTTTAAAGTGGCCCGGACGGCGAACAAGATTGAAGTGCGTGACGCGGTCGAGCGGCTGTTCAAGGTCCACGTGCGCGAAGTGCGCGTGATGAACTTTCTGGGCAAGATGCGGCGCATGGGCCGGTTCTCGGGTCGCCGGCCGGACTGGAAGAAGGCAATCGTGACCGTGAAACAGGGCGAGCGAATTGAAAGTCTGGAGCGCTAGGTGGGCATAAAGACTTTCCGCCCGATCACCCCGGCACGGCGCTACTACTCGGTTGCCACGTTCGAGGAGATTACCCGCGACAAGCCGCACGAGTCGCTGCTTCGGCCCAAGCCCAAGAGCGGCGGCAGGAACAACACGGGTCGGAAGACGGACAAGTGGATCGGTGGCGGCGAGAAGCAGCAGTACCGGGTGGTTGACTTCCTACGCGACAAGACCGGGGTCCCGGGCAAAGTCGTTTCGGTAGAGTATGACCCGAACCGCACGCCTCGGATCGCGTTGGTCTGCTACGTTGACGGCGAATACCGCTACATTCTTTGCCCGCTGGGCCTGAAGGTCGGCGATACGGTCGCCGCCGGCCGCAGCCTGCCGATACGGGACGGCAACGCGATGCCGCTCTCGGACGTGCCGGTCGGTGTCGAGATTCATAACCTCCAGCTCTATCCGCAGAGCCGGTCGTTTCTCGTGCGTGCGGCCGGGACCGCGGCCCAACTGATGAACAAGGAAGAGGACATGGCGGTGATCAGGCTGCCGTCCGGCGAGATCCGGAGGTTCCATCTTGCTTGCATGGCGACGATTGGGCGGCTGTCCGTTCCCGAGCACAAGGACATTGTCGTGGGCAAGGCGGGCCGGTCGCGCCACCGCGGTATCAGGCCGGTTTCGCGTGCCGTGGCCATGAACCCGATCGACCACCCGATGGGCGGCGGCGAAGGTAAGAGTTCCGGCGGCCGACATCCCTGTTCCGAGCGCGGTATTCCGGCCAAGGGCTACAAGACGCGGAACCGCAAGAAGAAGTCGAGCCGGATGATCGTCCAGAGGAGAAAGAAGTAATGGGGCGTTCGATTAAGAAGGGCCCTTACATCGACGAGAAGTTGTTTCGCCGCGTGAGGCAGCAGACGGAAGTGGGCGAGAAGCGCACCGTCAAAACATACGCGCGGCGCAGCGTGATACCGCCGGAGTTCGTCGGCCACACGATTGCAGTACACAACGGCCGTCAGTTCCTGCCGGTCTATGTGACCGAGCGGATGGTCGGGCACCGGCTCGGTGAATTCTCGCCGACGCGGACGTTCCGACAGCATTCGGGCGTACGTAAGGAAAAGGTCGAAGAGAAGAAGAAGAGCTAGGAAGCAGCAGTGATTGAAGGCTTTGCCATTTCGCGTTTTCAGCCCGGCTCAGCTAAGAAGCTGACTTTGGTCGCGGACTTGATCCGTGGCCGCGACGTGACGACCGCGCTGCGCACCCTCACTTTTCTGGTCAAGCCGTCAAAGGCGCCGGTACTGAAGACGCTACGTTCGGCGGTCGCCAATGCGATTATCAAGGCCGGCAAGGCGAAGCTGAAGGAGGAGGACCTGGTCGTTGCCGAGGTTCGCATCGATCAGGGGCCGATTCTGAAGCCGAAGCGATGGCAGCCCGGCCCGCGCGGCATGGCCACGCCGATTCGGAAACCGACGGTTCACGTCCGGGTCCGGGTCGCAACCAAAAAGGGAGTGAAAGTCTAGATGGGACAGAAGACCCACCCGATCGGTTTCCGGCTCGGGATCTCCAAGGACTGGAAGTCGTCATGGTTCTCGAAGAAGTCCTACAGCGTCTACCTGCACGAGGACCTGAAGATCCGGAGCTACATCGAGACGAAGCTGGCTGAGGCGATGGTCTCGGACGTACTGATAAAGCGGGTGGCGAACCGGACTACGGTCACGGTCTTCACTGCCCGGCCGGGCATGGTGTTCGGCACGCGGCGGCAGGCCCTTGACGCGCTGCGCGAAGAGCTGAAAGCCCTGGTCGGCAGAGAAGTCCAGATTATGGTTGAGGTGGTGCGCGTGCCCGAACTGGAATCGAAACTGGTCGCCCAGAACGTGGCCCGGCAACTCGAACA
>CAIVTL010000738.1 GCA_903908785.1 Caldifarciminota bacterium
AAGACGGTGACCGAGCAGGGCATGAGCATCAGCCCGAACCCGCTGGCCTCCGGCTACGCGGTACTGCGCTACGGTTTGCCCAAGGCCGGTGCGGCGGAACTGAGTATCTACAACGTGGCCGGACAGACGGTCATGGTGCAGGCGCTGGCAGCGAGTCGCAGCGGCGCGGTGAACCTGGACCTGCGGCACCTGAGTAACGGCGTGTATCTCGTAAAGCTCTCCGGTGAGGGCTACGTGAACTCGCAGAAGCTCGTGGTGCAAAGATAGTCAGCGGTTAGCAGTCAGGAGTTAGCAGACAGCAGGGGCGGGCTTCGGCCCGCCCCTGCCGGCTGAGGGCTTCGCCGGTTCCGCGCAGGGACAGGTGACCTGCACACTCGCCGGGAGTCCGCATTGGCAGCGCATGTCGCTGTTGCCCGAACGACGAACGGCAACACGAATGGCAGCGCACGCGCCGCAAGACTCGGCCACGATGCCTGCGTCGGTCTTCCGATCCGCGAGCCCATCGGGATTCTGTATCAAAACAGACATACACGGCACGGCGGAACAAGACTCACCGCGAGCTTCGTCATTATCGCCTAACCTATTAAAAGCACAGCATCTTAGCTGCCACAACTCGCCGCCAGGAGGACGCCACTCACCACTTGGACTGACTATCTCTCTTACGTCCTAAGGTACACAGGTCGGTACATGGTGCGATAGATGGTCGGGTAGTAGCTGTGGTAGTATCCAAGGAAGTACTGCTGGATATGGCCATCCTACGCCCTGGCCGCCTACCCCGGGGCGTACCCCCGGGTGGCCCGGGGGTAGCCCCGGGGCTACGACCGGGGATATGCCGTCAAGTACATGGGGTGGGTCTTGGCCAGGGTCTAGGACAGATAGTATCTGGCCTAGTACCTACCCTGGTAGGAGAGGTAGTATTATAAAGTGGCCTGTCGCGCCGGGACGCTGATTCCGCGCCGCGGTGCGCGCGTCGCCCTGCTGAGCGCCCAGTTTTCGGCGCTGATGTCGAGGCTGATGTGGGTTCTGATAGAACGGGCGTGTCGCTCCGCCGGTTCCGCAATGATGAGCGAAGCTTCGACTCTCGTGATGCGCGACGCTTCGGTCTGAGCCTTGACCAATGCTCCGATTTGAGTTTTCGAGCGTGCTTTGGGACGAGCTTTCCGAAGAGCTTGCTGGCGAGCTTTCCGGGGAACTCTCCAAGGACTCCGTAGCGAGCTTTCGCGCGCCCGAGGCGGGAGCGGGAAATCACGAATCCACAAACCAGCACCAAGGCCCGCGCACGGCCGGGGAAATCCAAAGCTCCAAATCCCAAGTCAGAGGCTGCAATCTGCCGATGCTTTCCGCCTGGCAGTTGTCTCTCCACCATCCCTTCTTCGCCATTCTCCCCTTTCCTTTTGCTTTGCCTTTCGTCCTTTCCACTTCGGCCTGGGTGGTTCCATTTTCCCAGTCGGAAACCAGAATCTGGGTACTTTGCGAAATCTACGGGTAGTCCTTTCGGCGACTCCCGGCGACCTCGGCGGTTTCATCCCGACTCTCGGGCATAGTTCGGAGTTTGACAGGCTGAGGCCGTTCGGTATAGTCCTTACATGCGCGTAAGCACCGGCCGGTATAAGGGCAGGGAGCTTGAGTATCCGCGCGCGGGTCTGCGGCCGACCAAGGCGATAACGCGGCAGGCGATGTTCAACATCGTCGGGTCCCGGGTGCGCGGGGCGAAGGCCTGTGACCTGTACGCGGGTGGCGGGTCGCTCGGCATCGAGGCGCTGTCGCGGGGCGCGGCGTCGGTCGTGTTCGTGGAGCAGCAGGCGACGGTGTTTCGGTTCCTGCGACAAAACTTGAAGGATCTGCCGAACGTGACCGTCATGCGTGGTGACGTGCTGCGGGTGCTGAAGAAACTGGCCGGGGCCGGTCTTGATTTGGTATTCGCCGACCCGCCGTATATGCACGAGCTGGTGCAGGCAACGATTGACCGGGCGGTCGAGTTCGACGTCTTTGCCCCGGGCGCGTGGTTTGTGGCCGAACACCATCGGCAGGAGATGCCGCGTGCGCCGGAGGGATGGGAGACGATCAAGCAGGGAACCTACGGCGAGACGATCGTGAGCGTGCTGAGGAGGAACTTGTGAGGAAGACGAAGTCAGAAGCTAGAAGTCAGAAGCTAGAAGTCAGAAGTCCGAAAGCCGGAATGACGGAGTCCGACAAACAGGGGACCTGTGGCGAGGCCATGGTGAGCGTGCTGAGGAGGAACTTGTGAGGAAGACGAAGTCAGAGGTCAGAAGTCAGAGGTCAGAAGTCAGAAGTCCGGAAGGCGGAGCGACGGGCGGGCAGCGGATTGCGGTCTATCCCGGTAGCTTCGACCCGCTAACCCTCGGACACCTGGACGTGGTCAAGCGGGCCGTCCATCTCTTTGATAAGGTGATTGTGGGCGTGGCGAGCCGGCAGGAGAAGCATCCGCTCTTCTCGTGGCAGGAGCGCGTCCGGCTGGCGAAGGAAGTCGTGAAGGGCATGGACGGCGTGACGGTGCAGGGGTTCGATTGCCTGCTGGTGGAGTTCGCGCGACAGCAGCACGCGCAAGCCATCATCCGCGGGATGCGGGCGGTGATGGACTTTGATTATGAGTTCCAGATGGCACTGACGAACCGGAAGCTGGCGCCCACCGTGGAAACCATCTTCTTCGTGCCGTCGGAGCGATATTTCTATCTCAGTTCTTCGTTGGTGCGCGAGCTCGCGGCCAAGGGCGGCGAGTTGAGCTGCTTTGTCCCGGATCCGGTCGTAAAGGCGCTTCGCCGGAAGCTGGCCAGGTGAAGTCCGCAGTTCAGAAGGTGGGGAGCACGACCACGATGACATCAGCCGGCACGCAGCTTCGCATCCGCCTCCTCTCCCTAGTCCCTAGCCCCCAACCCCTAACCCCATTCTTCCATGCGTTTCGTTGACGAAGTCCTGATTCAGGTGAGAGCCGGGTCCGGCGGGGACGGCTGCGTCTCGTTCCGGCGTGAGAAGTACGTGCCGAAAGGCGGACCGGATGGCGGCGACGGCGGCGACGGCGGCTCGGTCGTACTGTGGGGCAATCGGTTCCTGCAGACCCTGGCCGACCTGGAGTATCACCGTTTCTACAAGGCCGAGGCAGGCCGGCACGGGGCGGGTGCGAACCGGCACGGCGGGAACGGAGAAGGCGTGCGCGTGCCGGTGCCGCTGGGTACGGATGTGCTCGACGCCAAGACTGGCACGAAGCTGGGCGAGATACTCGAGGCGGAACAGGAGCTCGTTGCCGCACGTGGCGGCAAGGGCGGTCGGGGCAACGCCCGGTTCGCTACGTCGACCGACCAGACGCCGCGCCGGTTCGAGCCGGGCGCGGCCGCTGAGGAGCGGAAGGTCAGGCTGGTGCTGAGGCTGGTGGCCGACATCGGCATCGTCGGGCTGCCCAACGCCGGCAAGTCTACATTGTTGTCACGGCTGACCCGGGCCAACCCCAAGGTCGCGAGCTATCCGTTCACGACCCTGACGCCGAACCTCGGCGTGATGCAGACCCGGGACGTGCGGTTCACGGTTGCCGACATGCCCGGAATCATCAAGGGCGCGCACGAGGGCAAGGGTCTCGGGCTGGCGTTCCTGCGGCACATCGAGCGGACGCGGATGCTCGTGTTCGTGATTGATGCGGCGGCAGGGCGCCCGAAGGATGACTATACCGAGCTGATTGGCGAAATCGGCAGCTACAATGAGGAGATTCTGAAGCGGCCGCGGGTCGTGGTGCTGAACAAGGTGGACCTGCTGACCGGCCGCAAGCCCGCCATCAAGCTCGATGCCGAGCGCGTCTGGGTCTCGGCCCTGGCCGGCGACGGGGTCGCGGAACTTAAGACCCTGATTGACCGGGTGTTCCCCGGGAAGAACAGCGAATAGAGAGCGGAGATTCGTGAGAGGCGGATTCGGATTGCACTATTCACAATTCACCATTCACTATTTCCTCACTTGAACGAACTGTTCGTTGACCTTTACGCGGTGCCGCGGATGAATGAGACGCGGCTGAAGAACCTGCTGGCGCGGTTCGGAAGTCCGGAGCGCGTGTTCGACGCAGAGCCGAACCAGCTCGCCGAAGTCAAAGGCGTGGACGAGGAACTGGCGGCGGCGGTCCGTTCCTACCAGCGGAGCGAGGAGACCGGGCGGAGGCTCGCAGCCGCGCAGGCGCTGGGCATGAGGACGGTCTGCTATTCCGACGCCGACTTCCCGGGGAATCTCAAGCAACTCGCGCACATGCCGCCGGTGCTGTTCGTCCGAGGGGAGATTCGGCCCGAGGACAGCACCGCGGCGGCGGTCGTGGGCACGCGCCTGCCGTCGCACTACGGCCGTCAGGTGGCGGAGAAGCTGGGACGCGAGCTGGCGCAACACGGCGTCACGGTCGTGAGCGGGTTGGCTCGGGGCGTTGATACGTTCGCACACAAGGGCGCGCTTGAGGGCGGGGGCCGGACTTTGGCCGTGCTCGGGTGCGGGATCGACGTCCACTACCCGCCGGAGAACCGGAGGCTGTACGACGCCATCAGCGCGCAGGGCGCGGTTATCTCCGAATTCTCGCTGGGGGTCGAGCCGCTGGCGATGAATTTCCCGAAGCGGAACCGGGTTGTGTCCGGCCTGTCTCAGGTGGTCGTGGCGGTCGAGGCCGGGGAGAAATCCGGTGTGTTGAACACCGTGGCATGGGCGACAGACCAGGGGCGGGCCGTGTTCGCCGTGCCGGGCAACATCACGTCGCAGCAGAGCCTCGGAATCAACCGGCTGCTGAGCGAAGGGGCAAAGCCGGTGCTCTCAGTCGACGATATCCTGCGCGAGTTGGGCGTGGCGAAGCGCGCCCAAGCGCTGGCGAAAGTCGAGGTCGCGGTCGAGGAGAAGCCGGTGATGGAATTCCTGACCGCGGAGCCGGCGCACGTGGACGAAATCTGCGAGGGGCTGGGAATACCGATGGCCGGGCTGCTCTCCGTGCTGATGCAGCTCGAAATCAAGGGCCTGGTACGTCAGTTACCGGGTAAGTATTTCGTCAGGGAAATCTGACCGGAAAGGGACTAGTGGTCCTGTGATCCAGTGGTCAAGTGGAGGACCCGGAGTTCGGTGTCCCGCACTGGAACACCGGACCACTAGGCCACTCGTTCACCCTTCGAAGTCGAGCGCGATGTCCGCGGCCGGGGCCGAGTGGGTGATGGCTCCGACTGAGATGTAGTCAACGCCGGTCTCGGCAATCCGGCGCACGGTCTTCAAGGTGACGCCGCCCGAGGCTTCGAGCTTCGCCTTTCCGTGGGCGAGCGTAACCGCCTGTTTCATCTGCGCGACGGTCATGTTGTCGAGCAGTATGCGCCGTGCGTGCGCGGCCAGCGCCTCACGGAACTCGTCGAGATTCCGTACTTCGATGTCCTTGGCCAGTGCGCGCCCTCGGCACCGGCGGAGAGCCTCGGTAATTGAGCCCGCGATGGCGACGTGGTTGTCCTTGATGAGAATCCGGTCGTACAGACCCAGGCGGTGATTGGTGCCGCCGCCGCAGCGGACCGCGTACTTCTCGAGTTGGCGCCAGCCCGGGGTCGTCTTACGCGTGTCGAGGATGACCGTTCCGGTACCCCGGACCGCATCCACAAACCGGCGGGTCACGGTTGCGATACCGGAGAGATGCTGCAGGAAGTTGAGCGCCGTGCGTTCGGCCGCGAGCATCGGGCGGGCGTAGCCGACCACGCGGGCCAGGGTTGAGCCGCGGCTGAACCGCGCCCCGTCTGCGAGTTGTGGCTCGACCCGGGTCGACCGGTCCACAGTCAGAAAGACCTGACGGCAGATGGTAATGCCGGCGAGGATGCCGGACGAACGCGCAACCACCCGGGCCCGGGCGCACTGGCCCTTCGGGACAACGAGCCACGAGGTGACGTCGCCGGTGTGGATGTCTTCAGCCAGGGCGGCCTTAATGAGTCGGGTAGCGGTCATGAGGTTTTCCGGAGGGGTCGGTGCAGCCGCGCGAGCATCAGCCCTGGGTCTTGCGCTGCTTGTCAGCGTGGGCCCCGGCCTTGGCCTCTTCGGCGGGGCGCTGCTCGGCGAGCTTACGTTCCTTTTCAGCGTCGGCGTTGGCCTTGGCATCCCCCCAGAACCGCTCTGCGGCCTGTCTCTGTTCCTCTGCTTTCTTCTTGCGCTCCGTCTCGGCGCTGGCCTTGCCGCCGACTTCCCACCAGATACGCTGCGCGGCCAGTCTCCGTTCCTCTTCTCTTCTCTTGCGTTCTGCCTCGGCGCGGGCCTTCTCTTCCGTGTCCAGCCGGGCGAGCTGCCCGGCGAGCCGGTGCTCCTCTTCATCGAGTGGTCCGCGTTCCGCTTCGGCACGGGCCTTCGCCTCGGCTTCTTCTTTGGCGCGTTGCACGGCAAGCCGCTGCTCTTCTTCCTTCCGCTTGAGCTCCGTTTCAGCGCGGGACTTTTCCTCCGCCTCCAACCTGGCGCGCTGCTCGGCGAGCTTGCGTCTTTCTTCCTCGAGTTGCCGGCGTTCCGATTCGATGCGGGCCATGGCTTCGGCTTCTTCCCGGGCAAGCCGTTCGGCCAGTCTCCGTTCCTCTTCCTTCAGCTTGCGCTCCGCCTCGGCGCGGGCCCGGGCTTCTTCCCTGGCGCGCTTCTCGGCAAGCTTGCGCTGCTCTTCCTCGTTCTTCCTGCGCTCGGCTTCAGTGCGAGCCCGGGATGCTGCTTCCTCGTGTGCTCGCTTCTCGGCCTGCTTGCGTGCCTCTTCCTCTTTTTTCTTACGTTCGGCTTCGGCACGGGCCTTGGCTTCAGCCTCCTCGCGGGTGCGCTTCTCAGCGAGCTTGCGTTCCTGCTCCGCTTTCTTCCTGGCCTCGGCTTCGGCGCGAGCCCTGGCTTCGGCTTCCTCTTGGGCGCGTTTCTCGGCGAGCCGGCGTTGCTCTTCTTCTTTCTTCTTGCTCTCAGCTTCGGCGCGAGCCCTGGCTTCGGCCTCTTCCCTGGTACGCTGTGCGGCGAGCCGCTGTTCCTCTTCCACCCGCTTACGTTCGGCGTCAGCGCGGGCTCTGGCTTCGGCTTCTTCCTTGGCGCGTTGCGCGGCAAGCCTCTGTTCTTCTTCCTTCCGTTTGCTCTCGGCGTCAGTCCGGGCTTTGGTCTCAGCTTCTTCTCTGGCGCGCTGGGCGGCGAGCCGCTGCTCTTCTTCTTTCCTACCGCGCTCGGCCTCGGCTTCCGCCTGGGAATCAGGTTGAGGTCGAGGTTGAAGTTGAGGCATGGAGTTCTCGGCCTTGACCTCGACCTCGACCTTAGTCTCTTTCCGGGTCGCCGCCTGCTCTTTCGCCCACTCCTCGGGGAAGAGGAGTTCGCGGATCTTGCCGAGCAGCACCGCCGCCTCGAATGGTTTGGCAACGTAGGCGCTCGCACCCATATCGAGGCCGCGGCGAACGTCCTCCGGCGATGAGCGGGCGCTGAATATGATTATCGGGGTCTGTGCCATCCCGCCGGACTTGAACAGACGGCAGACCGAGTAGCCGTCCATCTTGGGGATCATCAAATCGAGGATGACGAGGTCCGGCTGAGCCTGTCGCGCCTTGCCGATTGCCTGGAACCCGTCCGCGGCGGTCGCTACTTCGAAGCCTGCGTTTTCGAGCCGGCTCTGAACCAGCTCACGCAGGTTGTCCTCATCCTCGACCAGGAGTATTCTCTTCTTCTTGGGGTCGCTCACGAGTTCTTCTTGGGACTAGGCAGAGGTAGAGGCAGAGTTCGAAGTATGGAGGTCTTTACCTTTACCTTTACCTTGGCCTTTTCCTGGCGGTCTACTCAGGATTTGCCGGAGCCGGCTTGGGCTTGGCCGCCGGCTCGCCAATCTTCAATAGCTCGGTGACCTTGCTGAGCAGGACCGATGACTCAAAGGGTTTGCATACGTATGCGTCGGCGCCCGTGTCGAGCCCGCGGCGAACGTCATCCGGTGACGAACGCGCGGTGAACATGATTATCGGAATCTGCGCCATGCCGCTGGACTTGAACAGGCGGCAGACGGTATAGCCGTCCATCTTGGGTATCATCAGGTCGAGAATGACGAGGTCCGGCTGATCCTGGCGCGCCTTGACGACGGCCTGGAACCCGTCAGCGGCGGTGACGACCTCGAAGCCCTCTTTCTCGAGGCGGCTCTGGACCAACTCGCGCAGGTTGTCTTCGTCCTCGACCACGAGAATCTTCTTCTTGGCATCGCTCACGAGTTCTCCTTGATTGGCAGGATGAAGCTGAACCTGGCTCCCTCGCCGAGGTTGCTCGCCGCCCAGACCTTGCCGTAGTGCATTTCAATAATCGAGCGGACGATGGCGAGGCCCAGCCCGATTCCCGGACCGTGCGGGTCGACTCGCTCGAACTTGCCGAAGATACGGTCGAGGAACTCCGCCGGGATGCCGGGCCCGTCGTCCGAAACCGTCACCTGGACGTAGCCCGTGTTGGCGAGGATTCCTTTCTCGGTCAGCACGGCTGCGCCCGGGTCAACGAACCCGATGTCGACGCGGATGGTGCCGCCCCGCGGGGTGTACTTGATGGCGTTGTCGAGCACATTGTTGAAGACCCGGAGCAGCCGGTCGCGGTCGCCCATGACCGGCGGCAGACGCGACGGGATGTTGCGTTCGACTATCAGGTTGCGCTTGCTGACGAGGAGCGACAGGCTCTCGATGGCGGTGGAGAGCAGTTCCGGCAGGTCCACCGCGTCAAAGCGCAGGACGACCTTGCC
>CAIVTL010000739.1 GCA_903908785.1 Caldifarciminota bacterium
CGCAGACTACATTGCCACGAGCAACCAGAATCCGCACATATTCGTCTGGATCGCCACCGTCGAGAGCATCATGCGCAAGATAGCCAAATGTAAAGAAGCGTGTGACGCACTACACTAGTGAGCTGGAATTTCCGCCACATTGTAAGGTTGAGCAGGATTCGGGCGTTCAACGCAGTCAACCTGCGGCTGGGCTACCCGGCGCTCGAAATCCGCTCGCCACTGGAGATAGACTATGAGTGAGAACGGTACGATAGACGCTGTCCGACTGATGCGGACGCTGCGCGACAGGCTGAGCGCGGACATGAAGGGCATGACCGCGCAGGAGCGGCTGGAGTATATCCGCGCTGCCGCGCGCGGCAGGAAGCCGGTCCGTCCTAAGACGCGGCCCGGGCGGTCCAAGCCCCAACCCGTCCGCGTCTGATTGACGCCGCCGCAAAGGGTAGCGGCCGTCCGGCAAGAACAGCTCTCCAAGTTCCGGGCAAGTTCCGGGGGGAATTAGGGGAATTAGGGACAGTCACCTATTTGGATCGTCGGGTACGATGCGCGGGCCGGGACGAGCGAGGTTCGCCAAGTCAAAATGCAGAATGCAAATATCAAAGGTCAAAATGGCGGACGCTGGGCACGGTCGCGCAAGCCGAGGCAGGCTTCTGCGCCTGCCCGAGAGGTTCCAACCCGAGCCATGACGGCTGACGGCTCACGGCTGACAGCGGCGCGCAGTCCCCAGTTCCCAGTTTGCAGGTTGCAGTCATCGAGGCGACTCTCCTGGCTTGGCTGCCAGCCGTTTGACAACTGCGCCGGTGAGTCCTAGAATCCTCTTCATGACCGAGCCGAATCCGGCTTTGACGCGAGCTGGAAATATGGAAGTGCCCGGATTTCCCGGGTTTCCCTTGACGGAGTCTCCGAAAACGGTTGGCGTCCCCGATAATCCCCGGGCGGGACCCTGCGGGTTGTGAAAGTGAGATGAGAATATGAGAGAGGAAGTCTCTGACATGAAAACCATTAGTACCGCACTTTTCGTTCTGCTGCTCGCGACCTTCGCCCAGGCCCAGCAGACGTGGATTAAGACCTACGGCGGGAAACATGACGACAGGGGCTACTCCGTTCAGCAGACCACGGACGGAGGCTACATCATCGCCGGGTACAGTTTCTCCTTCCGGGATAGTTTGTACGGAGACGTATACCTGATTAAGACGAATGCCTCCGGGGACACCGCATGGACGAAGACCTACGGTGGGACGAATGTCGATGTCGGCTGGTCCGTCCAGCAGACGTCGGACGGGGGCTACATCGTCGCCGGGCAGACTGCCTCCTTCGGGGCAGGCTACACTGATGTCTACCTCATCAAGACGAATGCCTCCGGTGATACGACTTGGACCCGCACCTACGGGGCGACCTACAACGATCTTGGCTACTCCGTCCAGCAGACTTCGGATGGGGGCTACGTAATCTCAGGAGCCACTGACTCCTACGGGGTAGGCGGTGACGTCTACCTCGTCAAAACGAATGCTGCCGGGGATACTCTTTGGACCAGGACCTGCGGAGGAACGGGCGAAGAACGCGGCTACTCCGTCCAGCAGACCACGGACGGGGGCTACATAGTTGCGGGAAATACTTACATCGCCGGACGCAACCATGACGTCTACATCGTCAAGACGAATGCCTCCGGGGATACTCTCTGGACCCGGACTTGTGGTGGGACGGGCGAAGACATGGGTTACTCTCTGTCCAGCAGACCACGGACGGGGGTTGCATCGTTGCCGGGTACAGTACTTCGTTCGAGGCGGGCTACGCCAGTGTTTATGTCATCAAGACCAATGCCTCCGGGGATACCCAATGGACCAGGACCTACGGAGGCGCGAGCCACGATTACGGCTATTCGGCCCGGCAGACTTCGGACAGCGGCTACATCATCACCGGCACGACGTACTCTTTCGGGGCAGGCGACTATGATGCCTACCTCGTCAAGACGAATGCCGCTGGGGATACGCAATGGACCAGGACCTATGGGGGGACGGGCGAAGATGTAGGTTACTGGGTTCGGCAGTCCGCAGATGGGGGCTACATCATCGCAGGATACACCAGCCCCTTCGCGGGAGGCGGCAACAACAATTTCGATATCTACCTCATCAAGACGGATGCAAATGGGAATGCGGGGATAGAAGAGCGAGGAAGCAGCGGGCAACAGGCAGTAGGCCGCACCGAAGCAACCCCCAACCCCTTCGCCTCTTTCACCCGGATTCCCGGGCATGAGGCCGAGCGGTTCAACCTCTATGACATCTCCGGGAAGATGGTGGGTGCGTACCGGGGAGACCGAATCGGAGAAGGGCTCTCACCGGCAGTGTATTTCATCAAGCTCGAAGCCGAACCCGGCATGAACCTACGCGTTGTGAAGGTGGGAACCCATGGGAGGTAAGACGGCTGTAGCCCTGGGTTCGTCCCGCGGGAGTCTGCCAAAACGGACCGGCGAGGGACGCTTCTAAATCTCTGAGCGTGGCAAGGCGCGGGCGCGCTTGCGCGCGAGTTTCCAGTTTCCAGTCCCCAGTTCCAAGTCTGGGGCCCCGTTATGCCATCATACAGCCTGCTGCCCACCACGCGCGGTTGAGCCGTCGGATGGCACGCATTTCGGGCAATTCCGAAGTCCGAATGACGATTGAAGCTCGAGTGTTCTGGGAAATCAGGGACAGGAAGTCAGCGACAGTCACCTATTAGGGTCGCGACAGCCTACAGCCTACAGCCGACAGCTAACAGCTTACGGCCAGCAGCCGCCCGATTTCAGATTCTAGATTTCAGATTGCAGATTGCACGCGCCCAGCGGGCGCGAGTTTCCAGTGACCAAACGAGACCCTTCCGTCGGCGTCAGAGCTTGCCCTGAGCAATCAAAGATTCTTCGCTGCGCTCAGAATGACAGAAGGAGCGAAGGGGCGACTCGGCGTCGGTTTGCAGTATCGGACTCCCCCACATCTGATCTCTGATTCTGCCGCCCATCCCACGCGGTTCACTAAAATGAACGGGCCGGGGTCGAGGATTCCAGGAATCCAGGGGTCTAGTGGCGGACGGCGGAGCAGATGTCAGAACCCAGAAGTCAGAGGTGGGGACGGCGAGCGGTCAGTGGATAGCGGCTTGCGCTTAGACGGGCCGGGGGTGTTTGAGAATAATCAGCCCGCGAGCTTGGTCCAATGTGACTGCGAACCGGTCGAAGAATCCGTCCTGCCCGAGGATTCCCGCCACGTCAAACGGCAGCTCGGCGAAGCCGACCATCGCCTGGTAGCTGACCGCGCCGACCCGGATGGCGAGCCGCCGGTATCGCGCAGTCTGTTCTTGGCCGGAGGTTCCGCAGAACGAGTCAGCCGGCGCATTGCCCAGACGCAGTCCAAGCATGGCTGCAACCTGCATGTTGAAGATGGTGTTGTCGGCCCCGGAGTCAATCAGGGTCAGGAGCCGGGAGGATTTCTGTCCGGTCGAGAGGGTTACCGGAATCAGGGGCCGATGGTACCAGGCAGCGTGCGGGAAGGCTTCGGACGGTGTCGCAGGAATTCGGACGTAGCGGAACCGCAGTGTTGGCACTGGTCCGACTACAGGATGAGGGCGCAGTTCTTTCTGGGAATGCGGGCGAACGTCGGGTTCTTTACGCCCCGGCGGCGTGCCTTGTCGGCCACTTCTTTGAGCGTTCTACCTTCGGCTACGACCTCGTATGAGTCACCCTGCAGGGCAACCCAGTTGCCGGCCCTGCCTGTCAGTTCGACCATTTTGGTCCTGTTCATACATGCTATTGTAGCTTCCACCAACGCCAAGTCAACGCGACAGCCCCAACCCCGAATCCGGTATTGAACCATAGCGCACGTAGGACGTGCAAGTCAAAGTGCAAAATGCAAAATGCCCGGAGGAGGAATCCGGCGTGAAGACAGAGGCAGGAATTAGGGACAGTCACCTATTAGGGTCGCGACAGCCTACAGCCTACAGCCGACAGCTAACAGCTTACGGCCAGCAGCCGACCGATTTCAGATTCTAGATTTCAGATTGCAGATTGCACGCGCCCAGCGGGCGCGAGTTTCCAGTGACCAAACGAGACCCTTCCGTCGGCGTCAG
>CAIVTL010000740.1 GCA_903908785.1 Caldifarciminota bacterium
CGGTTTCAGAGGACCGGTCCGGCACCGGTGGGTCGCCGCGGAATGGCGCGTCGTCGCCCGCTGGTGTCGTCTCTACGTCATCTTCCGCGCGCGTCGGAAGCGGGGCTCGCTGACCGACGCCGCCAACGGCCTTCGCGACGACCTAGAGGGCCGCGGCCACAGGCGCACTTTCTACGCCTGCAAGATCGCGATACTGCACTACCACGAGTACCAGACCTTCGGCCGGTCGTCCCGGACTCCACATCCGCCCGAAGAGACCGCGACGTCCGGCGTAGTCCCAGGGACACGAAGCAAGAACTGACGCGACTGAGAACTTTGGGCAGAAGGATTAGGGACAGTCACCCATTACGGAGCGATGCCAAGGCGCAGCGCGGCTTCGCCACGAAGGACCAATTTCCAGTTGAAAGGTCGGCCAACGATGAACGCTGAACGCCCTCCGGCCGAGGCAACACGCACGGCTGACGGCTGCTGGACTTGAGGCGGGCGGACGTTAAAATAGCAGCGTGAGCAGCGTCAACGTACCCGCGAGCGACGGACCGGTCGTCTACACGGTCGGCCACTCGAATGTGGCGCTGGAGGCATTCATCGCTCTATTGAAGCAGCACGGAATACAGGTACTGGTGGACGTGCGGTCTCAGCCGTACTCGAAGTAGGGCCCTCCTTTCAACGCCGGCGTCCTCCAGCCTGCCATCCTGGCCGCGGGCATGAAATACCTGTCCCTGGGCAAGGAGCTGGGCGGTAGGCCGGAAGACAAGCGATACTATGACAGTAGCGGGCATGTCCTCTACGGACTTGTCGCCGAGGGCGACGAGTTCAAGGGCGGAATCGAGCGGCTCGTACGCGGGGCACGCGAGCATCGTGTGGCCCTGATGTGCAATGAGGAGAATCCGGCCGAATGCCATCGCCGGCTGCTCGTTGGGCGGGTGCTGGTCGAGAAGGGTGCGAGAGTTCTGCACATTCGCGGCGACGGGCGCATCGAGCCGGAAGAGGAGCTGGCCGCGGCAGAGCAGCAGGCCGAAGCAGGCCAGCAGGAATTCGGATTCGCGGCACAGGAGAAACCAGTATGGAAATCTACACGGTCGGTTTCGCAGGCAAGACCGCCGAAGCGTTCTTCGGGACGCTGAAGCGAGCCGGGGTCGGGCGTGTCGTTGACATCAGGCTGAGGCCGAACGGCGGGCTCTCGCTGTTCGCGCGCGGCACGGACCTGCCCTTCCTGTTGCGGGAGCTGTGCGGGGCCGCGTACGTCTGCGAGCCGCTGCTTGCTCCCACGAAGGAGCTGCTTTCCGACTACCGTAAGAAGAAGATCGACTGGCCGGAGTACGAGCGGCGCTATGGCGCCCTGCTGGATGAACGCGACATTGCCCGGAAGCTGGACCGGAAGCTGTTTGACGTTCCGGCCGTACTGCTATGCAGTGAGGCGAAGCCGGACCAGTGCCATCGCCGGTTGGCCGCGGAGTACCTCCGGTCGCATTGGCCGGACGTCACCTTGACTCACTTGTAGCGTTCTCGTGCGCATCGTCGTCAACCACGTTACCCGGATGCAGCCCGGGTTCGTCTGTATCGCGGGCATTGACCTCGCAACGGGTCGGCACGTCCGGCCGGACTTGCCCGGCCGGGTCCGCATCAACACGCTGGGGCCGAACGGCGGGCCGTTCGACATGGCGGTCGAAGTCGAACTCGGACGGGTGAAGCCGAAGCCCAGTCCGCCCGAGGTCGAGGACTGCTTAGTAGCCCTCTCCGCGCTGCGCCAGGTGAGAGACTTGCCCGCCGCTGAGTTCTGGCGGCTGCTGAAGTCCGTGGCCAGACCGAGACTGGCTGAGATATTCGGGGCCGGCTTCTGCAAACACGGAACCACGTGGATAATCGAGCCGGGCAAAGGCGAGGCATCGCTCGGCTGTCTTGTGCCTCAAGCGCCTCCGCTCCTGGAGGTCTGCGTCGAAGACTACCAGGGTCAGCCGAAGCAGCGCATCCGCTGCCACGTACGGGACCGGGACGGCGAGTGCTTCCCGCCGGTCACAGATTTACGGCTGTACCACGCTGACCAGAAGACCGCGCGACTGGAGGTAATTGCCGACCTGAACCGGCGGATGAAAGCCGGAGCGATGTCGATTCTGAGCGTCGGTGTGACAAGGGCACTAGCTCAAGACAAGCACTGGTTCCAGGTCAATAACCTGCATATGAGCGACGACCCGGTCTGGCGGTTGCCTTCGGATGAGCATCCAGCACTCAGCATACAGCGTTCAGTCCCAATCCTGGCCGAGAGGAAGCCGGCCGGCGCGGCAGTACCCGGCTCCGCCATCGAGGCGGCGCTCAGGAAGTAATGGGGCTACGAACAGTTCCTGCCTTTGCAGCGCGAGGCGATTGAGTGCGTGGTCGCCGGTCGCGACTCGGTCGTCGTGCTGCCGACCGGCGGCGGGAAATCGCTCTGCTACCAGGTTCCGGCCGTTACCATGCCCGGCATGGCCGTCGTCGTTTCGCCTTTGATTTTCCTGATGAAGGACCAGGTTGACGGCCTTGCCGAGTGCGGCATTCCCGCGGCCCGCCTGGATGGCAGTCTTTCCTACGAGGAGCGGGCCGACGTCGTGAGTCGGATGCGGCGACAGACGCTGAAGCTGCTATACGTTGCCCCGGAGCGGCTGGTGACGGACAACTTTGCCGAACTCCTGCAGCAGATTCCGATTTCCCTCTTTGCGATTGACGAGGCGCACTGCATCAGCATCTGGGGCCACGATTTCCGGCCGGAGTACCGACAGCTTGGGAAGCTGAAGGAGCTTTTCCCGGACACGGCCGTTCACGCCTACACCGCCACCGCGACCGAAAGGGTTCGCCGGGACATTGCCCAGCAGTTGCGGCTGGAACGACCGGCCGTGATTGTCGGGTCTTTTGACCGACCCAACCTGGTCTATCAAACCCAGCGCCGCCACAACCTCTTGAGCCAGGTGAGCGCGGTAATCGATCGGCACAAGCACGAATCGGGTATCATTTACTGCATCCGGCGGACCGACGTTGACGAGCTTTGTGCCGACCTGGCAAGGCGGGGCTACTCGGTCACGCCCTACCACGCGGGCATGAGCAACGATGACCGCAAGCGCAGCCAGGATGCCTTCTTCGAGGAGCGGGCAAACATCATGGTGGCCACGGTTGCCTTCGGCATGGGCATCGACAAGTCGAACGTGCGCTACGTAGTCCACGCCGGCATGCCCAAGTCGCTCGAACACTACCAGCAGGAGAGCGGTCGGGCCGGACGGGACGGATTGGAAGCGGAATGCTGTATCCTCTATTCCGGCGGAGACTACGGGACCTGGCGACTCATCATGCGCGACATGGAACCCGAGCCCAAAGAAGCCGCGCTCGCAATGCTGAGCCAGATGTACGGATACTGCACCGGCATCACCTGCCGCCACCGGGCGATTCTTGACCACTTCGGCCAGAAACTGGACACGCACGATTGCCGGGCCTGCGACGTATGCCTGGGTAACCTTGATTGCCTCGAAGACTCGCTTCCGACCGCCCAGACGATCCTGTCCTGTGTCTTGCTGCTGGGCGAACGGTTCGGGGGTGAATACACCAGCCTGGTCTTAACCGGCTCCAAAGAGGACCGCATACTGACCAACCGCCACGACAAGTTGAGCACCTACGGTCTGCTGGCCGGCTTCTCCAGGCGAATCGTGCGCGACTGGGTAGAACAGTTGGTCGCGCAGGGATACCTCGACAAAGTCGGAGAGTATAACGTCCTGAAAGTGGCGGAGTCGGGCCGGCAGGCACTCCAGGGCAAAGTAACGCCTCGGCTGCTGAAGCCCGCCGAAAGGGCGGCAAGAAAGGCCCGGGCGGCGATAGTTGGCTGGCAGGGCGTTGACGCAGGCCTGTTTGAGGAGTTGAGGCAGCTCCGCCGCCGGCTCGCCGAAGAGAAGCGAGTTCCGGCGTACGTGGTCTTCAGCGATGCGGCTCTGCGCGACATGGCGCGGCAGAAGCCGACCACGACCGAAGGCTTTCTTGAGGTCAACGGCGTGGGCGAAAAGAAGTGCGAGCAATACGCCCAGGTTTTCCTTCGCGTGATTATCCAATATCGCCGACTGGAGCAAGACCACGCACCGCGGTGACGTCGGTCCGACCGTCCTGGCGCTCCCCTCGGCCGGCCTGGCGTTTTGGCGTCGGTTTCCCGGACCCCGCCGGAGATTGACTCTGTCCCGGCCGGTTCTATACTCAGTGCGCTCGACCGGGTTACGTTCGTCCCGACAATCGGTGTTCACAGAACAAGCCCGGGCGCGCCGGGCGCGTTTCGACCGCGGCCGGGTGAGGCCTGCGCGTTGACACGGCGCCGGCGCGGGTTTATAGTGTTGCCAACAGGAGGCTGAATTATGAAGAAATCGCTGCTATTGTCCGCCATAATCGCGGGTGTGCTGGCCGTCGCGCACCCGGCTCCGGCCCAGACGGTGTTGATGTCGCAGGACTTCAACAGCGCCTGGTCCACCACCAACCCGCCGCCCGGTTGGCGCATCTATTGGGACGACAATGACACCTCGACCAGTGACTGGCACCGCGGGCCGGACTCGGGGTTGAATCGCTGGCCCGACAACCCGACCCCCTATGCCCTGCTCGACTCGTTCCCTTCCGAGATGGGGGAGGATTCGCTAGTCTCGCCGCTCGTCAATTGCGCGGGCTGCAACGTCATCGTGCTGCGCTGCTCGACCTTCTTCAAAGGCGCACCGCGACCCTATACGGCAAAACTCCTCGGAGCGGTTGACGGCGGCCCGTTCAACCACGAGATATTCATATATCTCGGCAACTTCGGACCGGCGCTGCAGGTATTCAACCTCCCCTGGGCGGTCGGCCACAGCCAGGTGCAGGTCGCCTGGTACTTCGCCGGCGTCTCCGACAACATCAGTCACTGGGCGATTGACGATGTCTCGATTACCGGTGACACTGTGACCGACGACGTCGGCTGCGTGGCCATCCTTGCCCCGGTTGACACGGTCGACTCCAACTTCGTGATAACGCCGCAGGCAATCTTCAAGAACTACTCGCCGGGCCCGGTGACGTTCCCGGTGCGGATGACAATCGGTACCAGCTACATCGCCACCGACACGGTGCACGACCTGGTGTCGGGTGATTCGACCACGGTTGATTTCGCGCCCTGGAACGCGGCCCCGCGCGGAATCGTGCTGGTGTCAGCCATGACCACGCTGCCGGGAGACATCAACCCGGCCAACGACACGGTGGACACGTTCGTCATGGTCCGGGTCCGGGACGTCGGGTGCGTCGCCATCACCGCCCCGCGCGACACGATTGACTCCGGATTCCCGGTCCAGCCGAAAGCCAGTATCCGGAACTTCGGCACCGACACGGCGACATTCTACGCTTACTTCACCATCGGCACGTGGACGGGCGTTGATACGATTGTCGATATGTCCCCAGGCGACGAGTGGGAAGTAGTATTTCCGCTCTGGCCGGCAGACGCATCGGGCTGGACAACCGCCCGCTGCAGCACGGCCTGGTCACTGGACCCCTATGCCCGGAACGACACGGCCAGCAGACGCTTCTTCGTCCGACCGCCTCACTTCAAGGACGTAGCCGCGGTTCAGATCCTGCAGCCGACGGCAATCGTCGGCGAGAACTCGCAGGTCACGCCTTCCGGCATCATCCAGAGCTACTGCGACGACCCGCAGACTGCGACCGTGTACTTCACCATCTGCAGCGGCAGCGGCACGGTGTACGCCGAGAGCGTGTCTCAACCCATCCAGCCCGGCGAGGGCCTGGTGGTCGACTTCCCGCCGTGGACCGCGAGCCCCTTGGGCACGTACACCGATACCCTGCGGGTGCGGCTCGACGGCGACGCCGACCCGGCTAACGACATGGTCAGCTCCCAGTTCGAGGTTCAAACTGCGTTCCACGACGGGGGCGTCGTCGAGATTACGAGCCCGGCGGATACGGTTTTTGTCGGACCGGTCACACCCGGCGCTCGGGTCAAGAACTTCGGCATGTTCCAGGAGACATTCCTCGTGAGATTCCGGATTCTCCAGAGCCTGACGCCGGTTTACTACGACTCGGCGACCGTGACCACGCTTAACCCGGGCGAGTCAACGCTGGTTGTCTTCCCGGCATGGAGCGCGACGGTCGGCAGCTACACGGCGCAGTGCACAACCGACGTACCGGGTGACGCCAGTCCGCCCAACGACTGGAAAGAGAAGAGCTTCGTCGTCAAGGAACCGCCGGCTCCGCCGGGATGGACGGAGA
>CAIVTL010000741.1 GCA_903908785.1 Caldifarciminota bacterium
AGAGTCACTGTTCTACCGGGTAGACCAGGGCGGCTGGGCTGCGACCGAGCCGGATTCGGATAGAGCCGACACCTTCTATTTCACGATTCCCTCGGTCGGTCAGTCCGCACGGGTCGACTACTACATCTGGGCAAGAGACCAGTTCTCGGCCGAACACGACATTGATTTCTGGACCACGTGGCCGGTCTGCTCACCCGAGAGCACGATGATTACGTTCAACGTAGACCTGACCGGCGTGGCGGCGTCGGAGCCGGCGATTCCGGGCCGCATCGGGCTTTCCGCCTCCCCCAACCCGTTCGGCGGCGCGACCACGTTCTATTTCAACTACCCGAAAGTACGGCAGGCGGCAATCAAGGTCTTCTCCAGCTCAGGCGAGTTGGTGCGCAGCCTCGAAATGTCGCCGGTGCCGAGCCTCGGATTCCAAGCCCAATGGGACGGCCGCGACGAACTGGGCGAGCCGGTGCCGGCCGGGATTTACCTGTACCGCGTTGAGAGCGCGCAGCTCTCCGAGACGCGCAAGGTGACGCTGACGCGGTAGGAAGTGGTCAAGTGGTCTAGTGGTCAAGTGTCGGACAGGCGACCGGACGAGCGGTCATCCGGGCTTGGGCATTGATTCGTCATTCGAGCTTCGGACTTCGTCATTGAGGCGACCGTGAGCGCAGCCGAACGCGTAGGATAATCATCTATGGAACTCAAGAGCGTAGCCGTCGTGCGCCCCGACGACACCAACGTCGTCATCGGCCAGACGCATTTTATCAAGACCGTGGAGGACATCCACGAGCTGATGGTCACGTCGGTGCCGGGCGTGAAGTTCGGGCTGGCGTTCAATGAGGCTTCCGGCCCATGTCTTGTCCGACATTCGGGCACGGATGCTGAACTCGAAGCCCTGGCAACCAAGAACTCG
The DNA here is from genome assembly GCA_903908785.1 of Caldifarciminota bacterium. Lineage (GTDB taxonomy): Bacteria > Hydrothermota > Tepidihabitantia > Tepidihabitantales > Tepidihabitantaceae > UBA2258. The sequence goes on from CAIVTL010000741.1 coordinate 905, forward strand.
CAGGCAATCGGCGCCGGGCATACGTTCACGCTCATCATGCGCGGAGCGTATCCTATCAACGTCCTGACCCAGCTCAAGGCCCTACAGGAAGTCTGCTCCATCTTCTGCGCTACTGCCAACCCGGTCACGGTCGTCGTAGCCGAAAACGAGACCGGCCGCGGCATCATGGGTGTGATTGACGGCGAGAGACCGAAGGGTGTCGAAGGCGACAAGGACACCGCCGACCGCAAGGCCTTCCTCCGCAAGATCGGCTACAAGCAGTAACTGAGATCCCTCCAGTGGCAGGGGCGGCCATTTGGCCGCCCCTGCGCCTTTCATGCTACGCGGAACTTACTTGAGCACGACCTTGGCTGTCGCGCTCCTGATTCCCGATTCCAGCCGCGCGAGATAGACCCCGGACGAAACGCGTCTCCCCTGCCGGTCGGTGCCGGGCCAGACGACAACACGGTCTCCGGCCGTGACTGAGCCGGCCCAGACCTGCCGGCCCATGGCATCGAAGACCCGAAGCAGGCCGGGCTCGGCTCCGGGCAGTCCGCACTCGAACCTCACCGCGCCCGCAGCCGGATTGGACGCGGACCTGAGCGAGAACCTGACCGGTACGTCCGCCGCCTCGGCCTCAAGCCCGGTCAGGTCATCGCGGAATACCCGGAGCAGGTTCCCGTCCGCCTGGTAGACCCGGTTGTCGATCGAGTTCCAGGCCATATTAACGTAGTAGGAACGCACCGCGAACGTAGCCACCACCGAATCGGTCAGGCAGCGGATGACATAAGTGCTCTCATAGGTCGAGACCCAGAACTTGTCGTTCCGCTCCGCGAACACGCCCGTATTCGGCGTCTCCTGGCCGGTTGAGAGGACAACCGTCACGACGTGCGTTCGGCAGTTAACGGCCATCACCGTGCTTCCGCCCCTTACGTACAGCTTGTCCAGCGACTCGTACCAGTAGAGTTCTCTCGGGGTCTCCGGCAGGACGATGGTGTCCTCAACGACATTGGTCTCGCAGTTGACAACGTACAGCTCGCGGGATGAAGCGCCGTACGCGTAGAGCTTGTTGTCAGCCGGGTTCGCGGCGAGACCGTCCAGGGGTTCGGTGTTGATGATCTGGAGCACCGAGTCGGTACTCGGGTCGATGACGCGAATCCCGGATGAGACGTTCAGGCAGCCGTAGACCAGGCCGGTTCGGCGGTTGTAGACGAAATGCTCACCGAGCCCGGTCTTCACCTTGACCACGCTGTCCGAATAGACATCGTAGACGGCAACGGTGTCTCCGGACCCCGACCAGTAGAACTTGTGCCGGCCGGGTACGGAAAACGGCGTGCTGTAGGGCGTGAGCGGCAACGGCCGGGTCCAGAGCATCGTGTCGCCGTTGCAGTCGAACACGTCGACCGTGCGTAGCGAAGGGTACTCCGGTATATAGAACCGGTTCAGCTCCGGCGAAAAGGCCGGAGCCGTTTCATAGAAGCGGTACGGTTGCACCGTCTTTGCGATGTGGTTCTGCGCGTCGATGATCATCGCTCCGCCGTACCCAAAGGCATAGAGTTTGTCTCCGGCCGCGTTCCAGCGCAGTGAGAGCGGCGAGAATCCCTCGTAGCTCACCCGCGCGAGGATGCTATCGCTTGCGCCGGACACGACGCTCAACATGTCGTTGTCGTCCGGCATCAGCAACTCATCGTTCTCCGGGTTCCAGCCCACGCACAGGACCGGCGAGCCGGTCCTGACCCAGCCCGTTATCGAATCCGAAGCGCCCACGACCGCCACGCTGTCCAGGTTCCAGAAACTGACATAGACCTTGCCGTCGGTTGAGTTCAACGCCCAGTTCCATACCTGGCTGTTGTCCGGGAACCCGACGAATCCCCTGATGCTGTCGGTCGCGCAGTCAATCACGGCCACGCTGTCTTCCGGGTCGTCGGTGCCCTCGGTGCTCATGTACCCGGCGTACAAACGGCCGGCGGCCGAATTGAGCAGAAGCCTGCCGTCGATATCCGACCAGGAAGCGGGCAGCGCAACCGTGTCGAGCAGGCTGAGTGCATCGACATCATAGACCCAGACCTCGGCGAGTTCGGTCGTGAAGCTCCTGCCCAGGCAGTACAACCGCCGTGCGGCCGGGTCGAGAGCGAGGTCCACGCAGTAGTCGTCCATGGTCGGCAGGACTCCGACCAGCGAATCGCCGGCGCAGTCAATCACCTTGATTCCGTGGGTGCTCCCGTCGTACGCCATGCCGAAAACCCGGTTGGTCGCCGAGTCGCAAGCGACTCTTATGACCTCGTCAGCAAGTTGAATGACGGTGAGCAGTGTGTCGGGCCCGGGGTCAAGGACATACAGAGCAGCATCGCCCCAGGTTCCGACGTAGGCCTTGTGCACCTGCGCGTTGTACACGCCGCACACCGGGGTGCTGCCGAGTTCGGCGATTCGGAGGACCGAATCAGTGGCCGCGTCGAGAACGGCAACTGCATCCCGGTCATAGTCGCCGACATAAACCCGCTGCCGGTCGGGGCACAGGAACATGTTCGTGGCGTGAATCGAGTCTATGAACCCGACCTTGGCCCGGGTCGAGTAGTCAACTATCTGGAGGAACTCGGCCTCAGTGCCGCCGACATACGCGTGGTGGTTGATTGGGTTGAAGAGGATTTGGCTCGAACCTTCAAGACCCGAGATTGAGTCGGGAAGCCAGAGAGACTTCTCCAGCCACTGGCTCTGAACGTTCGAGACCAGAAGGACCAGCGAACCGAGCAGAAACAGACGCCTCATGGTCACCTCCTGTAATGACTCAAGCTACGGTCGATACCGCTCTTCGGGTGCAAGCTGTGACGGTTGCCCTCCCTGCCGCCTCTGCTGCACCCGATTCATGGTACCGCCGTTTCGGCCGGGTGTCAACGGCGCAAACGACACAGGCAAGTTGCGGGTTACGAGTTGCGAGTTGCGGAACCCGAACGCAGGCTTCGTGTTCTTGGTGTCTTGGTTTCTTGGCGGTGAGACTCCAGTTTCCCTTCAGACGACAGGGGCGGCCGCTAAGGCCGCCCATGTCAGGCAGGGGTGGAGGCGTTACCCCGGTACGGAAATGTACGAAAGTCTAAAGGACTAAGTCATAGTGACAAAGTCAGGAAGCCGGAATTGCGCTCGGCCCTTTGTCATTTGTCCTTTCCACTTTGGACTTTCCTCAAACTAGTCTATCTGCCGCCGGATGAAGGTCGGTATGTCAAGGTCGTTTCGGTCAATCGCCAGTACGCCCTCTTTGCCGACCCTGCGTTTCGCGGCCGGGAACAGCTCCATGTCGGCGAGGAGGTCACTGACCTCGTCGAACTTGGGCAGCGGTTCGCTCAGGCCGGTGGCAATCATCGTCACCTTCATACTGTCGCGCAACCCTTTGTTGCGCGCCGCGCCCATGCGCACGTCGGCCTGGCCATTGGTCGCATGGTACACCGTGGTTGCCGCTTCATCCACCTCGTTCAGTGTCATCGAGTCGTCCCCGGAAATATTGAGCAGTATCTTGCGCGCGCTCGCGACCACGACGTCTTCAATCAGCGGGGACTGCAGAGCCCGGTGGGCCGCTTCCGAGGCCCGGCCCGCGCCCGAGGCAATCCCGACCGACATCACTGCGCCGCCGCGCTCGGACATGACCGCGCGCACGTCCGCGAAGTCGATGTTGATGAGCTGGCGGGTGATGACGACCTCGGAAATGCCGCGCACCGCGTTGAGCAGGACCTCGTCCGCCAGCCGGAAAGCCTCGAAGCACGGCTTCTGGCCGTACTCCGCAAGCACGCGCTGGTTCGGCAACACAATCAAGGTATCAACGTACGCCCGCAGCGCCTCGACGCCGTTTACCGCCTTCTGGTCGCGCAACTTGCCTTCGAACTGGAATGGCTTGGTGACGACCGCCACGACCAGCGCGCCGCCGCGTTTCGCGACTTCGGCCACGACCGGCGCCGCGCCGGTACCGGTGCCGCCGCCCTCGCCGGCAGCCACGAACACCATGTCGAAGCCGGTCAGGGCCTCGCGGAGTTGCTCGATTGACTCGTCGGCCGCCTGCTTGCCGATCTTCGGGTCACCGCCCGAACCCAGACCGCCGGTGAGCTGCGCGCCGATTTGTATCTTGTTCGGCGCCAAGGACATGCCAAGCGCCTGCAGGTCGGTGTTGACCGCGTGCAGTTCGACTCCGGACAGCCCGGCGTCAATCATGTGGTTTATCGCATTGCATCCGGCTCCACCGACACCGAACACGCCGATTCGGGTCAGGTTCTTTTCTTCCTTCACGGGTTCAATCATCCGCTACCTCCATTCGTGGATTTACGATTTGCGATTGACGATTGGCGATTCCCGCTCCGGAACCGTTCCTGAACCACTCGGCAATCGTCACTCGCCATTCGACACTGTTCAATTCGAGAACCAGCTTCTCACTTCCTCACCGATTCCGGACCATAAGCCCGGCGTCGGGAACTGACTCGCAGCTTTGCCTTCGACGCCACAACGAATCAGGCCCACGGCCGTGGCAAAGCCCGGGTCTCTGGTCATTTCGGCCGGCCCCGGCAGCCGGTCCGGCCGGCCCAGCCTGACCGGCATGCCGAATATCTGCTCAGCCACAAGGTCAATGCCGCTCAGGCCCGCGCCGCCGCCGGTCAGCACGACCCCGGCCGACAGCCCTTCCCCGAAGCCCGACTTCCTGACCTCGGCGTCAGCCAGGGTCAGAATCTCCTCGGCCCGGGGCTGAATCACCGAAGCCAGCAGCCGGCGCGACACCTGCTTGGGCCCGCGGCCCGACGCGTCCTCTACCGATATCGCTTCGTCCTTCTCTATCTGGCTGGCCATGGCCGCGCCGTACTTCCGTTTCAGTTCCTCGGCCTGCGGGAAGGTCGTGCGCAGACCGATGACAACGTCCTTGGTGATGTTGACCGCCCCGACCGGGAGCAGCTTGGTGAACCGGATTTCGCCGTCCCGGTAGATGGAAACGTCCGTGACCCCGCCCAAATCCAGAAGCACGACCCCAAGGTCCTTGTCCTCCTCATCGCAAACCCCGTACAGGGTGGCGATTGACTGGAGAACCAGCGAACGGTTCTTGATTTCCAGCCGCTCCATGACCCGGTAGAGGTTCTCGACCGCGGTCACCGCGCCGATGATGAGCAGCGCCTCCACCTCCAGCCTCACCCCAAACAGCCCGAGCGGATTCCTGACGCCCTTCTGGCCGTCAACGATAAACTGGGTAGGGACCACGTGCAGAATCTGCTCGTCGTTCGGCAGCCTGATGGTCTGGGCCTGCTTGATAACGTCCTCGACGTCGTGCGGGCTGATGCCGCGTGACGGCTTGCGCACCGGCACCGCCGCAGTGCCGTTCAGGTACTTGATGTGCTCGCCTGCGATGCCGACAAAGGCCGGGTACGCCCGGAACTTGCCGCCGGCCATCTGCTCGCACTGCCTGATTGCCACCTCGACCGATTGAACCGCTTTGTCGAGGTTGATGACCACACCCTGTTTGAAACCGTCCGGCACCGCCGTGCCGAACCCGACGATGCTCGTCTTGCCGGCGTGGTCGGTCTCGGCGATGACACAGGCAACCTTGGTGCTGCCGATGTCAATCGCCACGGTCCGCCTCGCTTTCGCCATGCACCTACCTCCCCCGCGCCACCGGCGCGCACGCCTCGCTCCTCGCTTCACCCTGCCT
>CAIVTL010000742.1 GCA_903908785.1 Caldifarciminota bacterium
CCCCGACCCCCGACCCCTGACCCCCGACCCCTGCTGCTGGATGCCTCGGGCCGCCGTGTGCTTCAGCTCCGCCCCGGCCCAAACGACCTGTCCCGCCTCCCCGCCGGCGTGTACTTCATCGAAGCCGATAGGTCGGATAGGTCCTATCGGCCCTATCGCCTTCTCCTCGTGCGGTGAGCCATGCCCGAGCAACCCCTGCCCGTGCTTGAGACCGAGCGACTCGTGCTCAGGCCCTACTCGCTGGCTGACGCGCGGCGGATTCAGGAGATGTGCGGGGATGAGGCAGTCGCCTCGACGACGCTCGCCCTGCCCCATCCGTATCCCGACGGTGCCGCCGAGCAGTGGATTTCCACGCACGCCGAGAGCTTCCGGCAGGGCAGCGAAGTCACGCTCGCCGTCACCCTTGGGCCAGGCGGGCTGGTGGTCGGCAGTGTAGCCCTCTTCCTCAAGCCGGAACACCGCCGGGGCGAACTCGGGTACTTGATAGCGAAAGAACACTGGAACCACGGCTACTGCACTGAAGCTACCCGCGCCCTGGTGGGCTTCGGCTTCAGGGTTCTCGACCTGAATCGCATCCAGGCAACGCACTTCCCGCGGAATCCCGCATCCGGCCGCGTCATGCAGAAGCTGGGCATGGCCAGGGAAGGCCTGCTTCGCGAGTACGTGTCTAGCCGCGGGGTGTTCGAGGACCTGGTGATGTACTCAATACTCCGCCCCGAGTTCGAAACCGCGGGCAAGGCCGGGTAGACTGACATGGCCAGCAGACCCGGCCCGGTCATCGTCCAGCTCATCATCACATACGTCATCATCTCGTTCATCGTTCGGGCCGTCCGCCGGGCACGCAAGGCATCACCGCCTTCGTCCGAACCTGACCGCGGAGGCCCTGTTTCCTCTGTCCCCGAGACACCGCTTCCCGCCGGTCGCCCTGCGTCTCCGCAGACGCCGCGTGTCGGTGGGCTGCGGCGCGAGGAACTGAAGCTCAACGGCGTAGTCTGGCAGGTAGTCCACCGGCCTCACCGCGACTTGTCCGAAGGCGCGAACTCACGCGCAGCCGGCGATGAGGTCTACGTCGAGGAGCCGCCACGCTGCCCGAAGTGCGGTCTGGGCGTTGTGGAAACTCACTCCTGGCTGGGCTACAAATGGGCCTGCCCGGAATGCGGCACGCGCGCACGAAGCTCCACAAGCATCGAAGAGACCGCCCGGTTGCTCGCGCGCCGGCGCTGAGCCATCGCCGCTGAAATACGAAGGGGCGGGCTCAAGCCCGCCCCTCTGGTATTCGGGGTTGGAAACCCCTCCTACATCTATCTTGCCACTATGACCTTCTGCTGCTGCACGCCGGATGCGGTCGCGAGCTTGCAGAAGTAGACGCCCTCTGCAACCCGCTTGCCGTTGTCGGCCCGGCCGTCCCACGTAGCCGTGTACCGGCCCGGGTTCATGCCGCGGCTGACGAGGTTGCGGACCTCTCTGCCCGACGCGTCGTAGAGCTTGAGCGAAACGTTGCCCGCGATGCTGACACCCCAGGCAATCGTAGCGCTCCCCTGGAACGGGTTCGGATATGCAGTGAGCCGCACCTTGCGCAGGTCGCCGGTCACGCCGTACTCGTCCGCCACGCCGCTCGGGAAGGGCGGGTCGGTCGTGTACAGGATAGCCCGCCCCGCGGCGATCGGCTCGCAGGCTTTGTGGTAGTTGCCGTCAAGCAGTCCCTGGATTCCGATTGCCATAGTCCCGTCCTGGATACCAATGGTCGAACTGGAGTACCCGTTAGCGGTCAGGTACTGGACGAGGAAGGCGTTGTCGCCCGACTGCGTGGCAACGGTGGTGTCGTAGATGACGACCTCGAACTTGTCACGGGACGAGCCCGAGTAGTACTGGACGCTGTCGTATTCGATGACGAACCGGTGGTTGGCCGCGTCGTGGTAGTAGTAGACGTACCCCAAGCCTTCGGTTGCGGGCTTCAGGTCATCCCAGTTGAGGGCCATGACCGCAGGCGGGGCCGAACTGCTGGGCAGGCCGGCATTGCTGAAGTTGGACGTAGTGTAGTTGCCGCAGGCGACCCAGCCGTCGGCCGAGATGGACACCTGGGTGTAGCGCTGGCCGTAGAACTTGAGCGGTCCGAACCCGCTCGGGATGTTGACCATCGTCACGTCGTCGTTCTGCGCGAAGCCGAGTTGCGTGCCGACGCCGTTGGCCTCGACCCAACTGAAGGTCGGGTGCTTCGCGTACATGACGTCGCCGTCGTCGTAGGCGTAGTAGAGCGTGGACGGGCGCGGACCGTCCGGAATCGGGTCAGTGGAACGCAGCTCGCCCACGATTACCGTGAACGGCTCGGACCTGACGTAGCCGCCGTCGGCGTAGTAGTAGAGCGTACACGGTATCGAAGTCTCAGGCGGAATCGTACCGTCGGCGTAGACCGTGAACAGGTCCGCGGCATTGCTGGCACTGTCGCCCTTGGCGATGTAGCCATAGTCCGCGGTCGAGTCGGAAACTGTGAACCGCACGTCGCCGGACCTGAGCACCGCCTCGCAGTTATACCCGTGTCCCATGCCGGTGTTACCGATTCTGACCATCAGGTCCGCGGTCTCGTTCGGGTCAATGCGGCCGTTGCTGTTGCCGCCGTGTGCCGTGTCGACCACGGTCACCGCCTGCTTGCCGAGCACCGGTGTGCCGACAAAGAACGTCACAATCGAGACCCAGGTCGAGTCAAGCGCGTCCTTGCAGTAGAGCGAGCAGACAATTCCGTACCCGTTGGCGAGCCCGGAGTTGACATGCAGCCCGAAGCCGTTGTCACCAGTGCAGGCCGAGTCGCCCGCATTGATGGTGCCGAACGTCTTAGCCGAGTCGGTTATCTGGGCGTTCGCATCGTGGGTCCGGAGCTTGGCAGTCACCGAGCTGGCGGCCTGCTGGCCCCAGTTCTTCACCCAGGTCGGTATCTTCACCGTCTCACCGGGGTTAAGGATGGAGTCGCCGTTGCCGCCCGGACCCGGGTCAAGGAAGCACGAACGCAGGTACGACACGTAGCGCGTGCTGGCAATAACCTGCACCGTGTCCTGGAAGATGTAGTGGTTCCGTGCGTTCACGGCCATGAACATCGGTCCCGGCGTCAGGGCCGAAACGTAGAGCGTCGCCACGCCGCTGGCATTGGTCCAGCCCTTGATGTCGACCTCGTTGCCCTTCTTCAGACAAACCATGGCCGACTCAACCGGCGCGTCGAACGCGGTCGTCACCGTAACCGGGTACGGGATGTTGTTGCCGATGTTAATCACCCCGGCGTGCGACACATTGAGCACTGTCGGGTTGGCGGTCCAAACCGGCGTCTCCGGGTCGCCGATGAGGTTCAAGTCGTAGATGCAGTAGCGCTGCTGGTCGTACTGGTACTGCGAGTCGGCGTACGGCGCCCAGCACCCCTTGGAGTAGCCGAGAGCCTGGCCGGTATGGAAAAGGTTGCGGTCGAGAACACCCGAGAACCAGGTGGTGTCGAGCCGCTCGGACGGGCCGGGCACATACCCGCCGCCTGGTCCGATAGCGCCGTACCCGTAGCGGGTGTTCATCATGGTGGCGATGGAGCCGCCGCCGGCGCGCGTTACCATGTGCTCGGCGAGGCAGTCACCACCCGGCACCCAGTCCCACGCCGCGCAGTCGCAGGCGATGGACAGGTGGATACCGGTCTTGTCACCATTGGTCAGGGCATCGGCGTCGCTCGATTCGAAGAACGGCACGCTGCCGCCGTTCATGTAGATGCCGCTCTCGTTA
>CAIVTL010000743.1 GCA_903908785.1 Caldifarciminota bacterium
AGTGTGAGCACTTCCTTGCAGGCGCGTTCGGTTTCGGGCAGCGGAGTGACGGCTCCGGCCTGCGCGGCAGCGGGTTCCCGGTATGCCGGCACCGGGTAGTAGTCGCCGGTCCCGATTCCCTGTTCAACAAGGAACTGCCTGAGCGTGTCGCGGCGGTCGGTCCTGATTGCGTACTGGTGGCAGTTAGACATGCAGCCGTTAGCGCCATGCACCCGTCCGGCCTCGGGCGGCAGCCCCGCGTCGTAGCGGGCCGCAAGCTCGCGCCGGCGGGCCAGTTCCGCATCGAGCCTTCCCAATTTGGCGTGAAGGAACGCTGCCTGTAGTTCGTCCATGTGGGAGTTGTACCCGAGGCAGGCGTGATGTCCCATCGTATCGCGGCCGTGAGACCGAAGCTGCCGCAGCATCTCCGCGAGCTTCTCGCTCGATGTCACGACTGCGCCGGCATCCCCGAGCGCGCTCAGGTTCTTGGTAGGGTAGAAGCTGAAGGTCCCGGCCGCTCCCAGCGAACCGAGCTTGCGGCCGTTCCATGTCGCACCGATTGCCTGCGCTGCGTCCTCGACCAGTGCAATGTTGTTGTCTTCGCAGAGGGACTGGAAGCATTCGATGTTGGCGCAATGCCCGAACACGTGGACCAGGAGCATCGCTTTCGTGGCGGGCGTGATAGCCGCCGCGCAAGCATCGGGCGAGAGACAGAGAGTCTCGGGTTCTATGTCGGCGAACACCGGCTTGGCCCCGACCTGCATGATTGCCTCGACACTGGCAAAGAACGTGAAAGGCGTCGTGATAACCTCGTCGCCCGCGCCGATGCCGAGGGCCTTCATCGTGAGAATCAACGCGTCGGTTCCGCATTTCAATCCTACCGCATGGTCGGTTTCGCAGTACTGCGCCAGGGCGGATTCGAACGTGCCCAGTTCGTTCCCGAGCGCGAACCGGCCCGAAGCAAGGACGCGGTCCAGCGCGGCGCGGAACTCCGCGGCGAACTGCCGGTTCTCTTTTACCGTATCGTAAAGAGGGATGCGAGGATGCATTTCAGATTTCAGATTGCAGATTGCAGATTGACGAGGAACGCGCGATGAGAGGCAAGACTAGTGTAGGTTCAAGTATGCGTCAGCCGGCATCCCAGGCTTGAGAATTCGGTTAGGATTGGGCAGCGCTATCTTCATACGATAGACCTGGTTGATGCGTTCCTCTTTGGTCTGGATGTCCTTGGGCGTGAACTCGGCCTTGTCCGCGATGAACGTGAGCGTGCCGCGGAAGTCTCTCTTCGGGTAGGCGTCGACGCGGGCGCGACAGGTGTCGCCGAGCTTCACCCGTCCCAGCAGCCTTTCCGGCAGGTACACGGTGAGCCAGGTCTGGTCAAGGTCGATGATTGTCACCGGGACCGAGCCGGCAAGCACGGTCTCGCCGAGGCGGAACGCGACCGCGGAGATGTTGCCGGAAACCGGGGCGATGACTGTGCAGTCGTTCATCCTTGCCTGGGCCAGGTCGTGCTGCGCGCGGGCCGCGTCGACTGCGGTCTGAGCCGCGGCGAACGCGTCGCGGGCCGCGGTCGCATCGCTGCGTGCGCGGTCGATTTCCTGGCGGGTCAGGTTGCCCCCGGCGTAGAGCTTCTCCACGCGCGCCAGACTGGTTTCAGCAAGCCTGGCGCGGGAGGACGCCGCCGAGAGGCCGGCCCCGGCTGCCTGCACCTGCGCCTGGGCGGCGAGTCCGGCGTTCCGATAGTCGGCGTCGTCGAGCCGCATCAGTGTGTCGCCCGCATTGACCGGATTGCCTTCCTCGCAGCGGACTTCGATGACCCGCGCGGTGACCTTGGACGTCAGTTGGACTTCGTAGGCTTCGATGGTGCCGGAAAGCTCGCCGTCGGACCGGCGCCGGCCGGTCTGGGTGACCACGAGGGCTGTGACCAGCGCGGCGATTACCAGGGCCAGGGCGACGAACGGGAGGCGGCGTCTCATGTCGTCGAGTAGTCTAGTCCCATGTTCTTGCAGGTCAAGGAATCAGGCGCGCCTTGATTGGTAGCGCCAGACCGCAAGGCTGAGGATGACGGCGCCGAGTACGGTCAGGGCCACGGTTTCGGGCCAGAGGACCGAGATGCCGACACCTTTCAGGAATATTGCGCGGACCATGGTCATGAAGTAGCGGCCGGGAATCAGGTAGGTGAAGTACTGGGCAGGCACGGGCATGTTCTCGATTGGGAACATGAACCCGGCCAGCAGTGTGTTGGGCATCATGAAGAAGAAGGATATCATCATCGATTGCTGCTGCGTACGGGCGATGGTCGAGGTGAGGATACCGATGCCGAGCGTGCTCAGGAGGAACGGCGCGGCCAGCAGGAAGAGCAGGACGACCGAGCCGTGGATGGGCACACGGAACCAGGCCACGGCGACCGCGGTCACCAGCAGGATGTCGATGTACCCGATGACGATGTAAGGTATCATCTTGCCCGCGAGAAGCTCATACGAGCGGATTGGCGTCACGGCCAACTGCTCGCTCGTGCCGCGCTCGAACTCCCGCACGATGGCCATCGAGGTCATTATCGTGGTCATTATCATGAGAATCATGACCAGCACGCCGGGTACCATGTAGTTCCGGCTGGTGAGGTTCGGGTTGTACATCACGCGCGGCACCAGCACGATGTCCGCGGGCCGGACGATGCCGGGGAAGCGCGCGCCCGCCTCACGCTGGAGTGTCGCGCCGACTATCTGCTGGACATATGACGCGGCGACTGCGGCGGTGCTGGGGTTGGAGCCGTCGGCGAATAGTTCGAGCCCGGTGCCGGTGCGACGGAGCAGGTCGCGTTCGAGTCCGGCCGGTATCACGAGGCCGACGCTCGCCCGGCTCGCGAGCATCTCCTGCTGGATTGCCCGGCGGTCCGGCAGGTCGGCGACACGGAACGTCACCGTGGCCGCGAGGCTGCGGATGATTTCACGCGAGACCGGGGTGCGGGACTGGTCGACCACTGCCAGCCGTACGTTGTGGACGTCCTGGGTTGCCGCGTAGCCGAAGAGCAGAAGCTGGATTACCGGCGCGAACAGTACCAGCGGGAGGGTGCGACGGTCCCGGCGCAACTGGATGACCTCTTTACGCGCGACGCTCAGGATGCGTTCAATCACAGGGACCTCCGGAGCCGCTCGACTGAGGTGCCGACGAGCACGGTCGCAAACAGCAGGCTGATGAGCAGCGGCTGCAGCACCGCCTCCAGCCCGGCACCCTTCATGTAGATTGCCCGGAGCATGGTCAGGAAGTAGCTGGCCGGGACCAGGTCGGCGACGAGTTGGACCAGGCGCGGCATCGAGGCGACTGGGAAGACGAAGCCGGACAGGAGGATGGTCGGCAGTATGGAGGCGAGAAAGGCTACGTACATCGCCACCTGCAGGCTGTCCACGAAGGTGGAAATCAGCAGGCCGAGCGCGAGACCGGCGAGCAGGAATGGCAGGGAGAGCAGGACCATCAGCAGGAAGCTGCCTTGCATCGTGACCCCGAATACCAGGGCGCCGGCGATGACCACGGCCAGCAGGTCGAAGATGCAAATCAGACCGTAGGGGAGCAGCTTGCCGATGATAAACGCGGCCGGCCGAATCGGGCCGGCACGCAGGATTTCGATGGTGCCGCGCTCCTTCTCTCTGACCACGGCCAGGGACGGCAGCAGGATGGTCATGAACATCGTGATGATGGCCAGCAGGCCGGGAACCAGGAACGCGGTACTGCGCTGCGAGGGGTTGAAGAGAATCTTGGGTCGCGAAAAGAAGGAGGCGACGCCGGAACGTTGCGCCATCAGGGCCTGGGTGTAGGCGAGTATGACTGAACCGGTCGTCGAGTTGGACCCATCGACCAGGAGTCCGACCTGCACTTGTCTGCCGGCCTGCAGGTCGCGGCTGAACCCAATCGGTATCACGAGCCCCATCCGGCACTGGCCTCGGTCGATGAGGTGCCGGGCTTGGGATTCCCCGTCAGCCGAGCCGACCAGTTTGAAATAGCCGGAAGCGGTGAAACTCTCCACGAAGTCCCGGCTCTGTACGGACCGGTCCATATCGACGAGGCAAAACGGCACGTCCTTGACGTCGAGGGACAGAGCGTAGCCGAACAGCAGCAGCAGGAAGACCGGGATTATCAGCGATATGAAGAGCGTGCCGGGGTCACGGATGATGTGGATGAACTCCTTGTTCATAACTGCGGAGAGAGAGCGGAACGCGAGTCGTCCCTCGCCGGCGCGCTTCACCTCACGCATTCGATTCCCTCACCAGTTGCACGAATACGTCCTCGAGCGTCGGCCGGTCGGGCGTGACCGATTCGAGGGACGCGCCGGCCTGGTTCAGCAGGCCGGGTAAAGCAGCCCGCGCCCGGTCCGGGTCGTCGGTGACCAGTCGCAGGCTGCCTCCGTATATCGAAGTCTCGCCCAGGTCCGGCCGACTGAGCAGGGCCGACAGGCACTTGCCGAGCGGTGAGCAAGCGATGCTGAGCGCGCCACCCTTGGCCAGGCTGCGGACGTGCTCCGGCGTGCCCTCGGCGATTATGCGGGCTTGGCTTATCAGGCACAGCCGGTTGCAGTACTCGGCTTCATCGAGGTAATGAGTCGTGACGAGCACGGTCTTGCCCTGGCCGGCGAGTACGTGAATCAGCTCCCAGAACTTGCGGCGCGATGCCGGGTCCATTCCCGACGTCGGTTCGTCGAGGAACAGCACGCCCGGTTCGTGCAGTATGGCGCAGGCCAGGGCCAGGCGCTGGCGCGCGCCGGTCGGGAGCTCGCGCGCCTGCACTTGCTTGAACCGCTCCAGCTCGAACCGGGCCAGGGCGTGCTCGATTGCGGGCCCCAGTGCCAGCCGCGACAAGCCGTACACCGAGCCGAAGAAGGTCAGGTTTTCCTGCGCGGTAAGGTCTTCGTACAGCGAGAACTTCTGGGACATGTAGCCGACCGATTGCTTGAGCCGGGCGGTGTCACGCGGCACTTCCAACCCGAGCACACGGCAAGTCCCGGACGTAGGGGCGAGGATGCCGATGAGCACCTTGATTGTGGTTGTCTTGCCCGCGCCGTTCGGGCCGAGGAAACCGAACACCTCGCCGCGTTCGATGTGGAACGAGATGTGGTCGACCGCGGTGAAACTGCCGAACTTGCGGACGAGGTCGCGGACCTCGATAGCGTTGTTCATGCCTTTCCAGCGAGGATGAGTACGTCCTCAAGGGTAGGTTGGGCAGGCTCCGGCTGGACTGTAATGCCGGTAGCGGCGAGCGCGGCGGCTGCAGCTCCCAAGGCTTCGTGTGCGTCCGTGACAAGGAATGCAACGCCCGAGCCAAGCGGTTGCACTGAGACGACCAGCGGACATGCGCTGAGTGCGGCCACTGCCTGTCCGTGTGCGTCCGTGGAGACAAAGAAGCGGCGGCCGCGGACTCTAGCCAGCAGCTTCTCCGGCGTGTCGCAGACTTTGATGGTGCCGGAGTCCATCAGCGCAATCCGGTTCGAGCGCAGCGCCTCTTCGAGATAGACCGTGGAATAGATGATGGTCTTGCCGTGCGCCAGGTAGTCGGTCAGGATGCCCCAGAACTCGCGCCGGGACAAAGGGTCAATGCCTGTTGTCGGCTCGTCCAGAATCATCAACTCCGGTTCGTGCACCAGCGCGCAGGCGAGGACCAGCTTCTGCTTCATCCCGCCGGACAGATTGCCGGCCTGGAACTTGCGGAACCTCTCCAGATGCGTCAACCGCAGCAGGTTCTCGACCCGGTCGTGCGTCGCCTCCCGGCCAAGGCCGTAGAACGCGCAGTAGAACTCTAGATTCTCCTCAGCCGTCAGGTCGGCATAGATGGCGAAGCGCTGGGGCATATATCCGATGGAGTAGCGAAGAATCGGCGGCCGGTTGATGCCGTCGCTGCCGAGGATTGTCACGGTACCAGAATCGGGCTTCAGAGTGCCGGCAAGGATGCGCAGCAGAGTGGACTTGCCCGCCGCATCCGGGCCGGAGATGCAGAACAGCTCGCCGGGCGCGACATCAAGCGATACTCCATCGAGTGCCCTGGTGGGGCCATAGGTCTTGCCCAGTTCGCTCACAGACACTGCTGTCATCGACATGAATCATAGTAGAGGAGGCCGTCTTCGGCAAGTCGGGGGTGGTGTGGACGGCTACAGGATGTTCACCAAGACCTCGATTCAGCACGCAGCACTTAGTGCGATATTTCGTCGCTCTTCATTTGTCACATTTCTATATTTCTAGAAATATAGATATGAGTGCTGAGGATAGAGGGCTGAAGTCGGGATGGCGTCTCTCGTCAGATGAGGTCGTAGCCGGAGACCGGGCCGGCGCGGACTTGCGTCTGAATGCCCCCAGCTTACAATATGGCGTGAGCGGCAGCAGTCCGGCGTGGCGTGTGAGAGTGTTCGGCCCGGAGACTCCGGCCCTTGTCGGCATTGTCACGCGGCTGAAGGACTGGGGACTCGTGCGGTCTGAGCACTGGTACCGAATCCCGGTGCGCACCGCGCCGGAGGGACTTGAGAAGATCCAGTATCTTGCGTTCTACCAGACACGGCTGTTCGGCAAGGAGAAGTGGGCGGTGAACTGGTACGCGCGGGTGCGCGGTATCACTAGAGTGACGCGGCGGGAGCTGCTGCCAGACGAACCTGGGCACGCGCGGGCCGGGGCCGAGTACTACAAAGTCGAGGTTGGTGAGTTGGAGCGGTTGCCGCATCCGATTCCGAGTCGTCGCTGGCGCAGGATTGTGTTCATCCCCACCAGCCTTGAGCGGCTGCTGCACGCGCAGGAAATCAATGACCTGTTCAAGGTCAGTCCGATTGAGGAGAAGCTCTACTTCACGCTTCAGGACGCCGGCCTGCCTGCCGAGCGGCAGTACTTCGTGCGTGAAGAGGGGTCAGGCTACATGCTTGACATGGCCGTGTTCTGCCGTGACAGCAACCTCGACATCGAGTGCGACGGCGATACCTACCACTCTGGTCGGGACAAGGCGGATGAGGACCGCGAACGCGACAACACGCTCACGACCGCCGGCTGGCACATACTCCGGTTCTCAGGCAGGAGAATTCTGCGCGACTCCGGTCACTGCCTTGATACCGTGAAGCGCACGGTGCGCCGTCTCGGCGGGGTGAGTGGCGCAGAGCGCGAGGGCTGACTCGCCACGAAGACTGCAGCAGCCGTGATGGAGGGGAACGACGGGCTGATTCCAGTCCGGGGCAAGAAAAGGTGGGGGACGGTCGGAGCGGCGCGCCTTCACCCGGTCGCTAGTACCGGATTATCGTAGGGTGGCCGCACTCAGCGCTGTATCTTGACACGTACTTCAGACGAACCCACGCCTCCACGCGAAGTCCGTCTGAGCGCAAAGGGGCGAAAGTCGAGGCCCTTACCGACCGGGCAACGGCGCTGTCATACCACGGAGACGGACCCGGCAACCGGAACTTGATCTCCTTTACTTTTCCTTTGGTGTCGACCAGCGCAGAGACGACCGCGCTGTCTTCGATGCCGGCCCCCCAGTACATTTGGAACTGACCGTCTCTGGGCAAGCTGATTGGTCTCGGGGCGACATCGGTGTCGGATACGATAGTGATCTTGGTGAACAACTCAGGTTTGTACCCTGTCCCGAAGGCTCTCGCTGGAGAAGGGACAGGTGTTTCGTGAATCGGAGCAGACTGCTTGGAGACGGGCACACCTAGCCGTGTCCGTCCTGTCCATCTATCATATGCCGCTGTCGGCCGACCTAGGGAATCCACGAGTTGCGGAACAGGTTGCCACCACCAGCGTCGCAATCGGCCCTCTCTGCCGTAGGTCGTGCAACGCATGACGCTCAGAACGGCGGCCGCGGCGACCGACAAGCTGATGCACGTTCGAACCCGAGGCAGCAGGCGCCTCAGCCAGTGTTCTGCAGAGTTCTGGCGGACGGCGGGGTTCGGCATCAGATGGATGCTACGCGGGCAGGTCGGGTTTGTCAAATTCGCTGGGGCCAACGACTCGCGGCGTTGGGCGTCAAGCGTGGTGCTTCTAGCGTCTCTGGGAAAGCGGGACACCTCCCAGATTCCAATCCTCCGTCATGTCCGGGGACGGGTTCGGTCACTATGGCCAGCAAGGATACGCCGGATTCTGCTTCGGTTAAGACGTGCGGGCGAACGGGACAAGGCAGGGGTTGAGGTCGAGGAGGGACGGCAGCCTGCAATCTAGGGCTTGCGGCGGCGCGTGGCTCCGGGCTTGTTTTCGGCGGAGCCCAGCAGCGGCATCAGGATTTCGCGCCAGTCCTCGATGGCACCATTCACGCCGCCGATTTCCAGCCCGCTCTTGTCGTAGTAGATCTCCAGCTTGCTGGGACAGCAGCCGCACTTGAGTAAGTAGCGCGGCATCCTCTTGCCCTTGCCGGCGCGGTGGTAGACGCGTATCTGGGGTTGCCCGAAGCGCGTCGTGTCACAGAACGGATTTCGACGGATGACCCTGCCTGGGGTTCCCGTGTCGATACGCTTCGTTGCCAGGGGATGCGTGGGTCGGCTAGAGGTCTTCGTGCGTCAGCCCCGTGTGCTCGGCGAAACGCTCCGGTTACTCACGCTGGCACGGCGAAGACCTGCCGGAGTGCCGGTACTTCCTCACCGTGCTCGACGCGGTCAGCAAGCACCCGAAGCGCGAGGGCTTCGACGCAGGCTATCGCCTCGGCCTTGGTTGGTCCGTAGGCCATGACGCCGGGAAGTTCCGGTACTTCTGCAATCCAGCGCCCGTCGGCTTCTCTTTCGACCTCAATCTTCATCCGTGCTCCAGTCTCCTGTAGGTGCGAGGTTGTCTACCACGAT
>CAIVTL010000744.1 GCA_903908785.1 Caldifarciminota bacterium
AGTCTGCTGCTACAACTGACTTTTCTCCTGCTTCTCGTGCCGAATCTCATCGGCGAGGTGAAACGGCGACAATGCTTCGGCCGCACCGCGTTTGCTCGGGGTCGCGTGCCCCAGACCCCCGGTTTCCGGCCGGACTTCTAGAACCCTTCCGCCGTCGGCTAGCTCGTCGCGGCGAGGGCGTACTCGGTGAACTGGAATTCGCAGCCCAGGTCGAGCACGGCCACGGCCGCGGTCCAGCGGCCGCCCGGCATTCCGGGCAACGACAGTTCCAACTGCGCGCTGCCCTTCTCGTCACGGACGCCGAGATGGTCTTTCGCTGTCGAGAGCCAGGAGTATTTCGGGCCGCCGAGGAGTGAAATGTCCGGTTCGTCGCTCCGGGGCCAGGCCAGCAGGAACACATGGCACCGGCCGCTTTTCTTCATTTCCCAATCGTAGTCGAACACGACCTTGCCGGCCGGCCCGCGCAGAAACGGAATCGCCAGCTTCAGTTCGGCCAGCGGTGGGGCGTTGGCTACCGCGGCTTTCAGCGGTCGCGGCGTCCGGGCCGCGGCCAGCGGCAGCATGAGACCGGGCGGCGCGCTGTAGTCGGCCACCGGCAGGTCCGGAGCGGCGGGGCGGGAGGTTATCGTAATCTCGAACTTCGGCTCGTCCTTCTTCAGGTCGGCGTCTTCCTGGCGTACGGCCACCAGCCATTCGTCGTAGTCTCGCTCGCCCTTCGACACGGCGTGGCGCTCGCACATCGGCATCAGGTTGTCTACCGATGTCTTGCCGCCGGCCTTCAGCGACTGGCGGTGCACCAGTTTCGCGCGCTCACGATAGCAGCCGGGCACGGAGCAAATCGTGCCCCGCAGCGCGACCACCGCGTCCTCCATCTCTTTGGGCCACTGCTCGCTGTCAACGTAGGCGTACCGGTCTTCATGCGGCGTCGGCGGGTAGTGGGTCCGCTCGCACAGGTGGCAGACAACTTCGCCTTCGCGCAGCTTCCAGTCGGCCGCGGTCGGCCGGTGGCAGTCAGGACAGTTGTAGTTCCACAACATGGTTCCCTCCGCGGGTCAGGGGTGTGACGGATGGGTTCATCACGGGCATGGTTTCCTTTAGAACATAATGACCGCAGATAGCCCGGTGTCAAGGGAGGCAGCGCGCTCGGCGCGAGTTTCCGGTTTGCAGTTTGCGGTTGTCAGCGGCGGAGACCGGCCGAAGCGTCCCGACTCCCCCTGCGCCATCTCCCCTTTCCCCTTCGCATCCTGGCGTTCTTGACGTCTTGGCGGTTCAATTCGGGTTCCCGGGTTCTAGCGGGAAACGGTCCGGATTCGGGCTTCTAGTCCCGCGGCGCCGGTTCGTGGAAGGTAAAGCCGCGCGCGGCGTGCCACGCGCGGGGGTCGGAGAAGTAGCGGGTGACTTCCTCATACTCGTCCTCGGTCAGGAAGCTGATTTCGCGGGGAATCTTCAGGGAGAGCGCCGCGTCGCGGTTGGTGAGCGAATCGAGCTTCACCCCGGCCTGCTCCAGGTCCGTGCTGCCCTGCTGCTGCCGGTCAAAGACGACAAAGCAGGCTTCGACCTTTCCGCCCCACTCCCGGATTTCCCGGATGACGCGGGTCTTGGTCCAGCCGTGGACCAGCGTGTCGTCAACCAGCAGCACGCGCTTGCGAAAGAGTTCGTGGCTCTTGATGCCTTCGAACGGGCTGGCCTCGGGGTAGCGCCGCGTGCGCCGGGCATAGAACATCGGCTTGGCCAGCTTCTGGGCCATGACGGCGGCAATGGCAATCGAGCCCGACTCGATGCCGCAGATGACGTCAAACTCGAGGTTGCGGACCAGCAGGGCCGCCGACGAGAGTACGAAGTCATTCACCGCCGGGTAGCTGGCGAGGCCTTTGACGTCGATGTAAATAGGGCTGTAGTTCCGGCCCTCGTCAACTTTGAACAACGGCCGCAGGTCGCCCAGCGTGACTTTGATTGCGCCGATTTGCCAGAGTACGGCGGCGACGGTCTCGGCCAGGTTGCCCGACATTACGCGGCGGATGAGGTTGAGGTCCGGCGTGACGATTCGCTGCTCGCGCATCAGGCGGTAGAACTTGTCCGCTTCGTCTTCGTTCAGTTCGAGCGCGAGCCTGGTCTCCTCGATGTCGTAGACGACGTGGAAGCGGCCCAGTTCGCGGTCGCTGCCGAACAGGGCATAGCTCTCGGCGTTCGCTTCCCGCTGCCGCGGGCCGAGCCGGCAGGCGGCCGGGTTGATTTTGGCGCGGTAGGTCGCAAACAGGTCTTCGGCCAGTGAGGCGACTTCCTCGTATTCGAGGATGTAGGGAGTGCTCGCCCGCATTACCGGTCCGGCGCACTCGATTTCCTTGAGCGGAACCTGGTTAAGCTTCATGCCGCCCCGCCCGCTAGGGACGGCGGGCGGCCTTGAAGCTCTGGAACTTCGCGCTGTAGAAGAAATTCCATAGCGCGCGGCACTTCCGGCGCAGTTCGGCAAACGAACCCCGGTTCTCGAGCACGAAATCGGCCTTGCGCCAGATTTTCGCGTCCGGCGACTGGAGCTTCAGGCGCGCCTCGATGTCTTCTTCGGGCATGCCGGCGTCGGTCATCCGCTTGGTCTTCAGGCGGTCCGCGGCCGTGACCAGGATGGAAACGTCCACCTCTTTGTCCATACCCCAGGCAAACAGCAGCGCCGCATCGACCACCACGAGCCCTTTCCGATTCCGGTCAATCTCCTTGCGCACCCGTTCGAGCAGAACCGGGTGGACAATCGCGTTCAGTTTGGCGACGCTCGCCTTGCTGGCGAACGCCAGTTTGCCGAGCGCCCGGCGGTCAATGTTGCCGCCCTTGGTCAGAATACTGCGACCGAAGGTCTTGACCAGGCGGTGGTATTCATCCGTGCCCTTGTTGAGGATCGACCACCCCATCTCATCCGCGTCAATTATCTTCGCGCCGTAGCGCTTGAGTTCGCTGGCAACCGTGGACTTGCCGGAGCCCATGTTGCCGCCGATTCCGACGAGCAGTCGGTCCTGCGAGAGTTTTCTGTCAAACATAGAGTGTCATCCCCAGCTTAAAGGACCTTCGCTTCTTCGCGCAGCAGCCGCGCCAGTTCCGGCACGACCTCTTCCGGCGTGCCTTCGAGCACCCGCCCCGGTTTCCGCCCGGGCGGCAGCCGGTCTTCGATGTACGTCAGGCGCCGGGTCAGTGCCGCCGGGTCAATTTCCAGTTCGGCCGCGGCCAGCACCGGGATTTCCTTCTTCTTGGAAGCCATCATCCCCTTGAGGGTCGGGTAGCGCGGTTCGTACGCGCCCTTCTGCACCGTCACCAGGCACGGGACCCGGGCGTGGACAACCTCGGTCGCGCCTTCGACCTCGCGCCGGACCACGATGCTGCCCGCTGCGAAGTCGGCCGCAAGTTCTGCCACGACCGAGACGTGCGGAATCCCGAGGAAATGGGCGATTGCCGGCGGCACGGCCGCCTGGTCGTCGTCCACCGCCTGTTTGCCGCAGAGCACCAGGTCGAACGGCTGGCGCTTCACGGCCGCGGCCAGCAGCCGGCCCACGGCCAGGGCATCAATGCCGTCGAACTCCGGAGCGGTAAGCTGAACCGCGCTGTCCGCGCCCATGGCGAGCGCGGTCCGGAGCGCGGTCTTCACCCGTTCCGGGCCGAGCGCGATTGCGGTGATGGTGCCGGCGCCGGCCTTTTCCCGGAGGCGCAGCGCCGTCTCCAGCGCGTATTCATCGTAAGGATTGATGACCCATTCGATTTCGGTGGCGTCAACGAACCCGGTCTGGGTATTGACCCGGATTTTCGTCTCGGTTGACGGCACCTGCTTGACGCAGACGCAGACGTTCACTGCCAGGCCTTGACCAGCAGGCAGGCGTTGTGCCCGCCGAAGCCGAACGAGTTGGAGAGCGCGGCCCGTATCCGGCAGTCGCGCGCCCCGCCCTTGACAAAGTCAAGTTCCACGCCGTCGTCCGGGGTCTCGTGGTTGACGGTCGCATGCACCCGCTGGTGCTTCACCTGCAGCACCATTGCCGCCAGCTCCATCGCGCCCGCCGCGCCGAGGCCATGTCCAATCATCGACTTCGTCGAGTTCACGGCCAGTTGCTTCGCATGCTCCCCGAACACGGCATACAGCGCCTTCACCTCGGAAGCGTCGTTCAAGGGCGTCGAAGTCCCGTGGGCGTTGATGTAGTCGATATCGTCCGGCCGCAGGCCGGCCTCGGCAATCGCCTCGCGCATCACCATGGTTGCGCCCAGCGCATCGGGGTCCGGCGCGGTGATGTGGTAGGCATCGGCCGTCGCGCCGTACCCGGCCAGTTCGCAGTGAATCTGCGCTCCGCGTCGCCGGGCGTGCTCCAGTTCCTCGAGGACGAATATGCCGGCGCCTTCGCCCATCACGAACCCGTCCCGGTCCCGGTCAAACGGCCGGGATGCTTTTTCCGGTTCCGAGTTCCGCTTGGAAAGCGCGCCCATATTGCAGAATCCGGCGATGGTGAACCTCGAAATCGCGGCCTCGCCGCCGCCGGCGACCATGACGTCGACGTCGCCGTGCATGATGTGACGAAACGCGCTCCCAACCGCGTGGCCGGCCGAGGCGCAGGCCGAAGTCGTATCGTAGTTCGGGCCGCGGAGGCCGTAGGCAATCGCAATCTGACCGCAGCACATATCCGGAATCATCATCGGCACCAGCAACGGGGACACGCGCCGTGGGCCCTTCGCGAGGAACTGGGTAAACTGCGCCTCCCAGGACTGGATGCCGCCCATGCCGCAGCCGGTAATGACGCCTATCCGGTTCCGGTCTTCTTTCTCGAAATCAATCTTCGAGTCTTTGACCGCCTCGTCCGCCGCCCACAATCCCAACTGCACGAACCGGTCGGTACGCCTCACCAACTTCGGGTCCAGCCGCTCAGACGGCTCGAACCCTTTGACCTCGGCATCAATCTGCACTTCGAGGTCTGAGCAGTCAAACGCGGCGATTCGGGCCGCACCGCTCTTGCCGGCGACAAGACCCTGCCAGAATGTCGGGACGTCATTGCCGATGGGCGTAACCACGCCCATACCGGTGATGACCACCCGTCGGCGACCGTTGTGGATACTCATCCGCAGCTTGAGGTCAGGGGATTCCGACTACTTCTTTTCGGCCAGCTTCTTCTGCAGGTACTCGGCCGCCTTGCCGACGGTCACCAGTTGCTGCGAGTCCTCGTCCGGGATCTCGACCGCGAACTTCTCCTCGAACGCCATGACCAGCTCGACGATATCGAGCGAGTCCGCGCCCAGGTCGTCGACGAAATGAGCACTCTCGGTCACTTTCTCCGGCGTCACGTGCAACTGTTCAACTATGATGTTCTTGACATCGTCTATCAGCGCCATCAGTGTCCTCCTTAAGGATTCGGGCCTGCACGGCAGACCATTCTTGGCAACTGCTAACCACACTCCTAGCGTAGCAGTGTATCAATCTGCCCGCTAAAGTCAAGTTGAGGCGGGGGTTACGCGGGCAGGTGCAGCAGTTTGAGTCCGGAAAGCGGGTCGGGCCGGCGGCCGAGACGGCGGGCGCCGGGAAGGAGCGCAACCTCCAACGTAACCGTGACGGTGCCGGAAAAGAGATGTCCCGCAAAGGTCGTGAGTCGGGGCGTGCTGATGACCGCATGAATATGGCAGAGCGGGTTTCCGCCGTCCCACGCCACGTTACCGACCAGGGCCGCAACCTCGCAGTCGCCCCGAAACGTCCGCTGGTGATAAACGCGCTTCTTCGGGTCGAAGCAGCCGAGCGTGAGGTCCTCGGCCGCGCCGATTGCGGTCAGGAATCCGGACTTGATGCGCCTGCGCCGGACAAAGCCGGCTATGGTCGCGACAATCTCCTCGCCCGGCATCAACCGCAACTGCCAGTAAGCGCCGTTCCGGACAGCCGTCATGCTTCTTCCGTCTCCGCTGCCTTTTTCATTTCCCCTTTCCCCTTCTCCTTCTTGATGTACTTGCACTTGGGATAGCCGGGGCAGGCCACAAACGGCCCGAACCGGCCCTTGCGCTCAACCAGGTTCTTGCCGCACTTGGGGCACTTCTCGTCCAGCACCTTCGGTTCCGGCCGCTTGCCGCGAACCATAAACCGGCAGTCGGGATACCCGGTGCAGCCCACGAACACCCCGAACCGCCCCCGCTTCTCGGCCAGCGGCTTGCCACATTGCGGGCAGGCCTCGCCGGGCTTCAGGTCCGGCCCCGCCTCTTCCTTCTTAATATACTTGCATTCCGGGTAACCGGAGCAGGCCTTGAACAAGCCGAAGCGGCCTGACCGTTCGGCCAGCGGCTTGCCGCACTGCGGGCATTTCTCGTCGAGCAGCCGCGGCGGGGTCTTCTTGATGTACTTGCACTCGGGATAGCGCGAACAGGCGATGAACTTGCCAAACCGGCCCCATTTCTCGACCAGGTTCGCCCCGCACGTCGGGCACAGCTCGTCCAGCTTGGGGCTCAAGTATTCCTTGATGCCCGCCGCGCCGGCCGAGACCCGGTCGAGGTCTGCCTTGAACGGAGCGTAGAAGCGCTGGATGACTTCCTGCCACCTCTCCCCGCCCTCCTCAATCAGGTCCAGCTCCTTCTCCATCTCGCGCGTGAACCCAATTTCGAAGACACTGGTGAAGTTCGGTATCAGGACGTCATTGACCAGGATGCCGAGCTCGGTAGGATGCAGCCGGCCTTCCTTCCGTTCCGCGTACTTCCGGTCGAACAGAGTTGAGACGATGGTCGCATAGGTCGAGGGCCGGCCGATGGAGTTGATTTCCAGCCGCTTGATAAGGGTCGCCTCGGTGTAGCGGGGCGGCGGCTGCGTAAACTTCTGCTCCGGCCGGAACTCGGCGAGCGTGAGCGGCTCGCCCGAAACGAGCGCGGGCAGTACCTTCTCCTTGTCCGGGTCGCCATAGACGCGTTCGAACCCGGAGAACTTGCACTTCAGGGCGTCGGCCTTGAACAGGTAGTCGCC
Source organism: Caldifarciminota bacterium (assembly GCA_903908785.1). GTDB lineage: Bacteria > Hydrothermota > Tepidihabitantia > Tepidihabitantales > Tepidihabitantaceae > UBA2258. Next base: position 6,950 of record CAIVTL010000744.1, read on the forward strand.
GCCCGTGACCTGCACCTCGGTCAGCGAGTAGACGGAATCGGCCATCTGGCTGGCCAGGAACCGGCGGTAAATCAGTTCATAGAGCCGGAACTGCTCCGGTGACAGGAACTGCTTCACCGCGTCCGGCGTCCGTTCAATCCGGGTCGGCCGAATTGCCTCGTGCGCGCCCTGCGCGGATTTCTTGTCGGGATAGTGCCGTGGCTTCTCGGGCAGGAATTCCGGGCCGTAGTTGTCGGCCACGAACTGGCGCGTGTCGCTCACGAAGGCGTCGGCAACGCGGAATGAGTCGGTACGTGGATAGGTAATGATCCCCGCGGTTTCCTTCTCCAGGTCGATTCCCTCGAAGAGTTGCTGCGCGACCTGCATCGCCTTGCGGGCCGCAAAGCCCAGGCGCTGCACCGCGTCCTGCTGCATGCTCGCGGTGATGAACGGCGGCAGCGGCCTTCTGGCCCGCTCGCGCAGCTTGACGTCGCTGACGCTGAACGCAGCGGCGGCGCAGCCCTGCTTCACCGTCTCCATCTCGGCCGCGCTCTTCAGCTTGAAATCCGCTCCGCCAATCTTCGCCAACTGGGCTTCGAACGTCGCGCCATCGGCCTTGGCGAACAGGGACTTGATCGTCCAGAACTCATCCGGCCGGAACGCCTGAATCTCACGCTCGCGGTCGACAATGATGCGGAGCGCCACGGTTTGCACCCGGCCCGCCGACAGCCCGCCGCGCACGATTTTCCACAGCAACGGCGAGACCAAGTAGCCAACCAGCCGGTCCAGTACGCGGCGCGCCCGGTGCGAATAGACCTTGTTCATGTCAATCTCGCCCGGGGCCGCGAACGCTTCCTTGATGCCTTTCGGCGTAATCTCGTACAGCAGCACGCGCTTCACCGGGCTGCCGTTGCGAATCTCGAACGCCACCGAATAGGCAATTGCCTCCCCTTCGCGGTCCGGGTCGCACGCGACGTAGATAGCCTTTGCCTGTTTGGCCGCGGCCTTGAGTTCGTTGATTACCGGCGCTTTGCCCCGGATGCGGATATAGTCCGGCTCAAACCCGTGCTCGACGTCAACGCCCAGCCGGGACTTCGGCAGGTCGGCAATGTGCCCCCGGGATGAAAGCACGGTCATCTTGCCGGCGAGCAGTTTGGCGATTGTCCGCGCCTTGGTCGGCGACTCGACAATCAGCAGTTCCCGGCCCGTGCCCGGTGCAGCCTTCTCCTTCGGCCCAGAAACAGGACCTATCTTTGTGTCTTTGTGTCTTTGTGGTGAAATCCCATCTCGGTTCTTGGGCTTCAGGACGGGCTTGGCCCGCTTTGGGACCTTCGGTGTTTTCTTAACCATGGCGCGAGTAGAATAATAGGAAAGACACAACTGTCAACTTCGGGCGCGCGGAAGTCCTCCACAGATTCCGCAGATTACACAGACGACACGAGGTGTCGCCCCGACGCTGATGGAGGGGTCTCGGCCGGTCGAAGCCAGAAATCAGAGGCTAGACGTCAGAGGTCAGAAGTGCGGGCAGGAGAGGACTAACCGCAGATTTCGCAGATTGCACAGATTCCGGACCGCCTTCAGCCGCCCGCCAATCATCAATCTGGAATCGATCTTGGGATTTAGGATTTGGAGCTTGTGACTTCCCACGCAGCAGACGTTGGTGCTTGGAGTTTGAGATTTCCCGCGCCCTGCAGGCTTTGGGATTTAGGATTTGGAGCTTGTGATTTCCCGCTCCGAGCGGGCGTTGTGTCTCTCGAAGTATGGCTCGGTGTACGTCTGGATGTATGTTGGATTGTGTCGTGCGCTGCGTCGGCACGCGCGTCTGCACCTGAATGGCGACCTGCGTCGCGACCCGTGTCACAAGCCGTATGCAGCGCTGAATCGCGCGTCGTTTCGGAAGCCGTTTGAGAAGCCGAACCCGGCGTTGTTTCACCGGTTGTACGGCTTGAAGCATCGGTAGTTGTACGACTCGGTGAATCTCGCGCCGTATCGCGAGACATAGCCCCCGGGGCGGCCCGTGGGCCGATGAGTGGACAGGAGAATTGTGGTTCCGGCCGTACCTGACCACTACAGGTAGACTTCGGCAACCCGCGCCTCCGCGTCGCGTGCGCCTTGACTCAGCACCTCTCGCTGGTATTCTTGGCCCGTGACCGCGTCTAAAGACTCCGGCTACCTGATACCCACCGAGCGGCTGGACAACGCGATTCTGGAGATACGTGGCGAACGGGTTATGCTCGACGTTGACCTTGCCGACGTCTACGGCGTCACCACTCGCCGGCTGAAAGAGCAAGTCCGACGCAACCGGGACCGGTTTCCGGAAGGCTTCATGTTCGAGCTGACACTCGACGAGAAGGACGAACTGGTCGCAAAATGCGACCGGTTGGCTGCGCTCAAGCACTCGTCAAGTGCACCATACGTTTTCACGGAACACGGGGCCGTCATGCTTGCCAGCGTCTTGAAGTCACGGCGGGCGGTGGAGGTCAGCGTCTTCGTGGTCCGGGCCTTCATTCGCATGAGGAGGATGCTGACCGACCAGCGCCGGTTTGCCCTCAAACTGGCCGAGGTCGAAGACAAGCTGGCGGCCCACGACAAGAACTTCCAGGTCGTCTTCGCGGCAATCAAGCAGCTCATGCTGCCGCCCGAACCGAAGAAGAAGCGCATCGGGTTCGTCACCGACGACGATCGGCCCGGTCAGACCGGTTCGGGCTCAGACTTCATTGCCCGCGACCGCCCCCGCCGCAGCCCGCGCCGCTAGCTCATCCGCGCCGCCCCTGCCAACCGACGCCGGGTCGCGAGTCAGACGAGTCGAAGGGTCTTCTTCTGGGAACTGGAAACTCGCGCGTAGCGCGTGTGGCTTCGGCAGACTGCCGGTCGAACAGCGAAGCGGATAGCTTGGGCAATTGCAGGGGTAGCTACAGGTCGAACTACTTGCCCGACAGCCGGTTCAGTTGTCGGTGAGATTTCTCATTAGGCAACCGGTCGAGCAACCCGTCCAGCAGTTCCTCAGGCAATCGGCCTAACTGCGGCTCGGGTTGCCCGTGGAACTGCCGGCCCTGCTATCGGTCAAACTACCTGACCGGCAGTTGGTGGAATCATTGGTGCAGCAGCCCGGCCAACAACCGGTCGAACCACGGGTCGAACTGCCGGGCGAGGAATCGGGCAGACTACGGGTCGAACTATTGGTCGAATGGCCCCCGGACGCGTTCTTCGTAACTTACGAGACTTCCCGGCGCAGTTCCGTGAAATCCGGGCCGTCCGGCAGATAACATGGCGAGGAACAGAACGGAACCGACTCCTAAACCTGTGGACGTGTCAATCCGGTACGGGCTAGTTCTTGAGCGGATCCGGGCCGAGGCTGGTCACTCGCGCCCAGGCGCGCTGCACCCAAGCTGATTACAGGCTCCGGATTCTCGCCTGATACGCAGGAAATCAAGAAGTGTCCCTCACGGTCTCTATGCTGTGTACTCACTCCCGGTAGTAGGCCGGGTCTTTGCAGTTGTTGCTTTCTTTGAACACCGGAGGTTCGCGCTCCTGTCCCCATATCTTGTTGCCGGCGCGACTTGGATTCAACCGGAAATGCTCGTTGCGTTCCCTGAAGTGCTCGTCAATCGCTCGCTTGCAATCTGCCACCGAAGCCTAGTCACTATTGTGAATCACCGCTTTCGCCATGCCACTGTAGACTGACTCGATGACGTTCAGGAACTGGGCGCAAGAGGAAAGCGGTGCGAGCGAGACGGCGGGAGTACCATTGGCGCTCCGATAGTCATCGCGGTTGACGTGCTCGACTTCCTTCAGGAACTTGCGCGAAGCATGCCAGGAGGCAGCGTCCCAAGAAAGGTAGAGGCGGGACTCAGAGCAGTACTGGCGAAGCAGGCGGTAAAGGAGGTCGATCATCTCGTTCGAGGTCTTGCTATCCGCGTAGAAGTGGGTCATCTGGTTGGTCACCAGTTCAAGCGCACCGATGATGGTCAGGCTTCCTTTGCTCTTCTGCCACTGCTGAACGATCCGCCGCTCACCAGGGCCGACCAGCGCCTTTCCCCCCTGATTCTTCACGGCAAAAGGACCAAACTCATCGATCGAGAAGAACTTCTCCGATTCCGAGAGATTCGATAGAATCTTGGTGACGGCGGCCAGCTTCTCCTGATACTGAGGGTCAGTGCTCGTCAGAACCTTCTTGGCCGCACGCACGCGGAAGCCGGCATTCCGAATAATGCGCCTCAGGCAATCCCGACTGATTGGGTATCCCTGCTGTCCGAGAACTCGGCAGACATCCTTCGCAAACCACGTGGCGCGGTTGATGCCAAAGTCCTTGGGCGGCGCGTGAAGGACCGCGAAAACAGCATCCTTGTACTCGGGCTTTTCACACTTCCTTGGTTTGACGCAACGACGCCTGAAGGCTGCATCTAGTCCTTCACACTGGAACCGCGCCACATAGCTCCGAGCAGTCTTGCGAGTGATCATCAGGAATCTAGAGGTTGCTCGCAAGGGAATCCGCTTCAGACTCGCGAGGATGGCGACAGCGCGATTGCGGTTTGGTAGCGGACCGTTGCGAATGTGGCTGGCTAGGCGGGCTACGTCATCAGGTGCAAGACGCCCGTCGATCTCGTCAGAGAGGCGACGCGCGGGTATTCTGCATTGCATGATCGAGCGGAGCCAGTGATCGAAGCGGGTCCGGCCCTTCGCGACTGCCGCTGCCGGATTCAGGGTTGCGACATATGCGCCGAGTGTTGAGCGCCCACCTTGATAGCCGTGCTCAACCAGTGTCTGCAGGAGTTCAGTCTGCCTGAAGATGCTGACTCCCCACAGAGCCTTGACTAGGCCTTCGAAAGACGCGATCTTGCGGGATATCCGGCTTGCCCGGTAGGGTGCATAGTTCCCCACTCGCAACCACTTGGAGACCGTCTTGCGCGATAGTGAGAGTCTGACCGCGATCTGCCCTATTGAAAGGTGCTCCTCGGAATGCAGGAACCTAATCCTGTGGTAGGTTTGGGCGTCGACCACTATCGGACGTTCAGGAGTGATCGGGACACAACTAGACTGTGAGTGCCATGCATCTTGTGGGAATCCGGGACCCTTCCCGCGTTGTTCTGCTCATCTGTCTTCTCCTTCCAAAATCCTAGTCTCTTGCTCCGCCAATCCGTACAACTCGTACACCTGCGCGAGTCATTCCGTCAGTTCCTTCAGGCTTCGCTGAATCTCCGCGAGGTCGGAGGCGGAGAGGTTCCAGAGCTTGGCGGATTCGAGGTCAACTTGGGCTTCGACGGCTTGCAGCTCACGGCTTACGGCTCTGAACCCGCCGGAGTTCGGGCCAGCTCGTGCGCCTGCATCGAAAGCTCGGCCAGCCGCTTGTCTTCGATGATGAACCGGTTGAAGACCGCGTCGGCTGTGCCGGACGCAAGCGAGAACTCGGCGTGGGCAAGCGGCGGGATGCCGGCCTCAACACAGAACCCGTCGAACAGCGGCTCAATCGCGTGGCGGAAGTCGGCTTCGTTCGGCTTGTTGGGCAGGAGGCCCTGAAGCTTCTGTTCGACCTTCTTGGCCCAACTGCGGGTCAGGAGGTCGCGGGCCGGGTTGGACGCGGATGGGGACGTACCCATGCGGCAAGAGGATAGGCGTCAGCCGGGCGAAGTCAAGAACATGGCGCACGCCAGGTTGCGAGTTACGGGTTACGAGTTGCGTGTTGCCCCGGAGCCCGATGCGGGAGAACACAAGTCCCACGCGGCTGCGCCGCGAGTTTCCAGTTGCCGGCTTGCAGTGGCGGACGCCGGGCGGGAAGCCGAACGCGGGTCGCTGCATCACGGGTAGCATGGGTTGTTGCCGGCCTCGCTGCGGGTCAGGCTTCGCAGGTCGCAGCGTCGCAGGCTCGCCAAGTCGGAGCGCCGGTCGTTGCCAAAGACGAAGCCGGGGGCGGAGTCTTGGGCGCAGCATAAGGCGTTGCGCGGGGCGCTACGCCGGTTGCTGCATGGGGCTAAACCTTGGACGCTGCGTAGGTTGCGGCGCGGGATGCTGCGTCACCGGCAGCGACCGAGGCTGCGCGGCATGGAGCGAGGGAGGCGGTGTGGTAGATGCTTCCCGGAACAGGGTTTCGCAATCTTCTGCGTCAGATTCGGGGTGCGAGAAGGCTCTAATGCAGCAGTCAATGGCCAGGCCCCAAGCGCCAAGGACCATTCAAGCCCGAATGACCGACTGCCCATCCTATTCGCGTCCTGGTGGTGCGACTCCGACCCGGCGCCGGTCAGTCTTCGATGACGACTATGGCGGTGGCGTAGTCGGACAGGTGGGAGATGCTTAGATGGACTTTCCTGCTTCCGAGAATGGCGGCGGCGCGGCCGGTCACGCGAATCGTCGGGCGGGTCTTTTCGTTATCCAGCACCTCGATTTCGTTCCAGCCGATTGCCCCGCGCAGGCCGGTACCGAGCGCTTTGGAGAACGCTTCCTTGGCCGCGAACCTCCCGGCGTATGACGGGTATTTGTCACCCAACGTCTCGCAGAATGCGACTTCCGACTCCGTGAAGATTCGCGCGCGGAAACGTTCCGGGTGACGCTCAAGGACCGCTTTCAGCCGGCCGACATTCACCAAGTCAATACCAACGCCGAAGACCGCCATCAACTCAGGTCGCGCCGGCCGGATGCCCAAGTCTTTCCACGATGGGGATAAGCTGCAGGATGTCGTCTATCTCAAAATCAGCGCCTGAGAGCTTTGTCCCGAACGTGTCGCCGTAGCGCGCGAAGACGGTAGGCATACCGAGCTCTTTGGCGCCGAGGATGTCGCGTTCGGCCCAGTCACCGACCATGACCGCCTCGTCCGGCTTCACCTGGAGCAACTCCAGCGCCTTCCGAAACGGTTCCGGAGCAGGCTTCCTGACCCCGGTGTCATCGAACGTGACCACGACGTCAAAGAAGTTGTCCACCCCGAGCTGAACCAGCCGCATCCAGACCGGCAGCCGCGGCGCGTCGGAAACGACCGCGAGCTTGAGGCGCATGCGGAACAGCCGCAGCAGCGCGAGGTTGACGTGGGGATAGGCCACGAGCGCGCCTTCCCGCGCGCGGCGGTACGATACGATGCCGGCCGCGAGAACCCGGTAGTCGATGTGCCCCAGGACTTCGCCCAGGAAGTCGTCGAACACTCCCTGGTACTCGATGCCTTTCTTGTCGTATATCTCGAATATCTTCCTGTGCGCCTGTTCCGGTGTAAGGTCGAGCCCGGCGTCAATCATCGCGACAATCGCCGCGTCCACCGCCGCGTTCTTCCATTTGGTGAAGTCGACCAAGGTGTTGTCGACGTCGAACACTATGGCCTTAATCAAGCACACCTCCGAGCAAAACCCGAAACCACCACGTCAATCGTGTTTGATGGTCGCGGGTCGCACAGGTTTGTCCTTCGTCCATTCGAACTTCCATCGTCATTCGGACTTCGAGCTTCGGAATTGCCGGCGCAGCCGGTCGTAGGTTTCGGTCAGGTGCTCGCTGATGACCTTGGTTTCGGCCAGTAGCGGCATGAAGTTTACGTCCCCGAGCCAGCGCGGCACGATGTGGACGTGCGCGTGCCCGATGACTCCGGCGCCCGCCACCCGGCCGAGGTTCGCGCCGACGTTGAACCCTTGAGGCCGGAGCGCCCGGCGCAGTACCGCAAGCGACCGCTGTACCAGCGCGAACAGCTCCGCACTCTCCGCGGCGCTGAGCGTCTCGATGGTCGCGGTGTGCCGGACCGGCGCGACCATCACGTGCCCGTTGTTGTAGGGAAACCGGTTCATCACGACAAAGGCGCGTCGGCCGCGGTAGAGTATCAGGTTCTCTTTGTCGTCTTTAGCCTTGAGCAGGTTGCAGAACAGGCAGTGGCGCTTGCTGGCCGAGTTCTGGCCGCCCGCGCAGTAGATATACTCCGCCCGCCACGGCGCCCACAACGTCTTCATGCCGCGTCTGCCCGGTCATTCGTCATTCGTACTTCTGACTTCGTCATTGTCAGAAAAGTCCCATCTGCTGTCCCGGCTCGCCGGTGCGGGCCGCCGGGGTCGGCGCGGCGCCGGGCAGGACCTGGATTACCCCGAACACGCCGTCGTAGCCGGCGGTAGCCTGCACCTCGCCCCGGCGCATCCGCTCGATGCCGAGCCCGATTCGCTCGCTAGAGTTCTGCGCGATATCGGGTATCGACGCGTTGAGGAGCACCTCGAACTCGCTGCCCAGCGACTGGACCAACGTCTCGTACAACTTGTGGACCTGCACCGTGTCCCGGCCCACGCCCAAAGCCTCGCCGATGACTTCCTCCAGCGGAACCAGATGCCGGAACGGAATCACGTCGGTCGGCACCGCTTCGGGCTTCCGGTCGGCCAGTTGCTCGACCCGGTGGAGTACGCCGATGGTAAGCTGCCGGCCGCAGCCCGGGCAGAGGTTGTCGTTCACGAGCGACTGGGCCGGGGCAAAACTCACCCCGCAGGCCCGATGCCCGTCGTAGTGGTACTTGCCCTCTTCGGGGAAGAACTCGATGGTGTAGAGGAATCGCTCCTTGTCTTTTGTCTTCAGCACCTCGCGGATGGCGTCATATGATAGTTCGCAGTCAAAGACATTGGCCTCGCGGCCAAGGCGGCCCGGGGAATGGGCATCGGAGTTGGAAATGAGCGTACGGCCATCCAGTGCGGACAGCCGCCAGTTCATCGGCGGGTCGCTGGAAAGACCGGTCTCGACCGCGAAGATCTCGCTCGACAGGTCGCCGAAGCACTCTTCAATCGAGTCGAACCCCGAATTCGAGCCGTAGAGCGAAAACCACGGGGTCCAGATGTGCGCGGGCACGAGGAACGCGCGCTCATCGATTTCGAGCAGCTTCGCCAGCAGGTCCTTGCTCGACAGACTGAGCGTGGGCCGACCGTCGGAGGCGAGCTTGCCGTACCCGTCGAGCCACGCGGACAGCTTCTCCGCGGTCTCGAAGCTGGGGACGAAAACTATGTTGTGAATCCGGCGCAGCTTGCCGCCGGCGCTGTAGATGCTGTTCAGCTCGACGTTGAGCATGAAGTATGTGCCGGCGTGGGTGAACAGGCCGTTGCCGGTCGGCTTCAGGTTCTCCTTCAGCGACTTGAAGTACTCGGGGTGCGTGAAATCGCCGGTGGCAACCAGCTTGATGCCCTTGGTCTGCGCCGTGGTCGCGATGGCCGGGATGTCCATGTCACGGCTCGTCGCGCGCGAGAACCGAGAGTGGATATGGAGGTCGGCGATAAACTGCATCGGTGCCAGCTATTCTAGGTTGCGCCCCCCGAGAGTCAAGGAAGCTGGGGCAAAGGATGAACGATGAAGGATGAAGGCTGAAAACAGAGCCGGTCGGAGTCCGGCTTCATCCTTCCGCCTTCATCCTTCACTACTTTGCGACTATCATCATTCTCGTCGTGTTCGGCCCCGGCTCGATGAAGGAGCCGTGCTGGAAGAAATGTACCTCAGTAAACCGGGCGGCCTTGAGGCAGCGCTCGACCTCCGCGGGAGCGTAGGCCCGCTCCTGGTGAATCTCCTCGAACCGCTCGCCGGCCTTGCCAACCTCCGGCTGCTCCCAGAAAGTCAGGTGCAGGGTCGACACACGGGTTTCCTGGTCATAGCTGTTCTGCCAGATTGAGTAGATGTCGCCGACTTCGCGGGCGGTCGTCCTCGTACCCCAGTGTTCGGCCAGGCCGAATACGGTGTTCATATCGAAGACGAAGAACCCGCCGGCCATGACCGCTGCCCGCACGCTTCGGAAACACCGCACCAGGTCATCCTCGGTCAGCAGGTAGTTCATGCTGTCATAAAGACAGATGGCTGCCTCCAGCGGTTCAGGCACGCTGAACTCGCGCATGTCGGCGCGGATAGTGGTAATCGGCAGGTCCCCGCGCTTGGACTCCAGCACCTCCAGCATCTCGGGCGAGCGGTCGACGCCGGTCAGCCGGTAACCGCGCCGGGCCAGCATGATGGTCGGGATACCGGTACCGCAGGCGACGTCGAGAATAGTCTTCGGGTCGGAGTGGAAATGGCCGAAGATGCGCACCACGTAATCAACCCAGCCCTTGTAGTCAACGTACTTCACCATGAACCGGTCGTAGTGCCGGTTGAAACGGCTGAATGGTTCGCGCATCATGGACCAAGCCAATATAGACCGACCGGTTCCGAAGTCAAGCAGGAAGTCGGCCATCGGCAGATTGCTACGGTTGACGCCGCGCCCCGGGCGCTGCCGCGGGCGCTTGACCTGCCGGTCCCGGCGCATGACTTGCCTGGTGCAACGTTTCCGCTACCGGATGATTCTCGCCTTCGCCCGGCTTGTCGCCGGCGGCAAGCCGGACTACTTTCCACTCCGCGACGGTCGGGCCTGGCGGTACGCGGCAACCGGGTACGAAGTCGCGGGGACCGACACGGTCATGATGGACCGCCTGACCTGCGCGACTACGCTGTCGGGGTCCGGCACTGCGGTAAGCCTCGGCAAGGCGTGTGCAGTCCGCGTCACGCGCGACGCCGCGCACTCGGTTTCATTTGCGGGGCTGGCCCGCGCCGACTCTTCCGTGCCGGCCGGCACGTTCCGAAACTGCTTCCGAACCCGGATGCACGCGTCCGAACCGTACGTGATGGACTTCCGGTTCGCGCCAAATGTGGGCATCGTACCAGGGCAGCGTCGATTCTCAAGAAACCGATTTGAGACCGCACGGCTCCGCGTCGAGTCACCGCTGCCGCTGTCCTCCTTGCCGCGTGGCGCGTGATGCGGCGGAAGAAAAGTGTGGCGCCGCAACAGAAATCGTTTGACAATTCTTTCGTTCTCCGTATTCTCTGTGCGATGGATTGTGCGACCCTGTGTTCGCAGGTCACTTTGATGATACTGCCGTTGCTTACTCTGCATACAATTGTCCGTTCCGTAACCAGCTCGCGCGGACTTGGTCTTGCGCGGGCAAAATCCTAACCAAAGGAGGATACATGCCAGCGAAGAAAGCGAAGAAGGCCGTCAAGAAGACAGCCAAGAAGAAGTAGTTTTCGTATACTTCTACGACTCGCTGCCGCGTCATCGCGGCAGCGAGCCGCTTCATGGCCGGATTTCACCGCCATGACACCGGGTCATGACGAGACTCCGAACGGGCACGCCAATCCCTGCCCGGCATTATCGGGGGGGGCTGAGGAAACGGGTTATGCCATCCGGGACGGCGGGGATGTGATAAGAGTAGTGCTCGGTCTCTTTGCGCTGTTTGCGGCGGTATATGGAACCGCGCGAATCCTGCACCCTGCTGTTTGAGTTAGCTGGGCCGTGCGGGATTCGCTACGCCGCCAGCCGGGGGCGGCACGAATCCCGGACCTTGTGACTTCGGTAGATGGGCCGTGCGGGATTCGAACCCGCGGCCACCGGATTAAAAATCAGGTGCTCTTCCATCTGAGCTAACGGCCCCGAACCATTTCGGCTTGCAGATTGTAGATTGCAGATTGCCGAAGTCAAAGAGAAACCCGGAATCTGCAACCTTGAATCTGGAAAATGTGCTGCTGCCCTCCGTCCCCCAATCTTGAATCTAGAATCTTAAATCTATTGGTGCCGGGGGCCGGACTTGAACCGGCACGACCCGTATCCGGGTCAAGGGATTTTAAGTCCCTGGCGTCTGCCTGTTCCGCCACCCCGGCAACAAAGGACACTTCCGATTGCAGATTGTAGATTGTAGATTGCCGAAGTCAAAGAACGTAAGCGCGGTTCACGTCGGGTCACGCCGGGAGCACAAGCACCATGACGCCGAGATGGGCGTCCTGCAGTTTGGAGTTTGGAGTTTGGAGTTTGGAGTTTGAGATTTCCCCGTCCACGGGGAAAGGCGGCTTCGGGATTTGCACCCGAGTGTAGCGGTTTTGCAGACCGCTGCCTTACTGCTTGGCTAAGCCGCCACTCAGGAAATGACGATTTACGATTGGCGGCGGAGTCCGTTACTCGACATTCGTCATTCGGCAATCGTCCATGTAAAAGCGGGAGACGGGATTTGAACCCGCGACCCCTACCTTGGCAAGGTAGTGCTCTACCAACTGAGCTACTCCCGCACACCAATTGACGATTTACGATTGCAGATTGTCGATTAGCGGATTCCGGTCCGCATCCGACTCTCGTAACTCGCATCTCGTAACTCGTCGTTCCCTAGAGACCGGCCCCACCGGGAGTCGAACCCGGGTCTTCACCTTGAAAGAGTGATGTCCTGAACCGCTAGACGATGGGGCCACCACTCTTCCGGCACCGGGTACGAACCTGCCCGGCCCGGATAAATCTATCCCGCCGGGGCGGGTTGTCAATACGCCAGCGCGTCCCGGTAGTCTTTGGTCTCGGGCTGCTTGAGCATTTCCTGCATCAGGTCCTGCGCGACCTGCTGCTTGCGCTGTTCGGCATAGGCTGCCGGCTCAAGCGTCGGGGTCGCCGTTCGCTCGTCGCAGCGGACGATGAACGCGCCCCAGTTCGTCACAATCACGCCGTCTTTCTCGCCGGGATTGAGCGCGGCCACCGCGCCCGCAAACTCCGGGCCCTTCTTGCGGCGGCAGTCGAGCAATCCGGCGAACTCCTCGGGCTGGAGTTCGACGCCCGGGTTCTCCTGGGCGTACTGCTCAAAGCTCTTGCCGGCCTTGATGGCGTCGAGCGCCTCTTTGGATTTGGCCAGCCAGACCTGCTTTTCCTTCTCCTGCCGCACGCGCCAGCTCGCGGCCATCTTGACCTTCTCAAACTCTTGTATGCCGGCCGGCTTCACCTCGGCCATCTCGAACACGAAGTAGCCCTGGGCGCCGCGCTGCGGCTTGTCGAAGACCTGCCCGGGCTTGGCCTTCTTCGCCCACTCCACCACCTGGGCCGGGCTCTCGATGTTCAGGCCGGCAAGGTTTTCTTGTCCGGCGACCAGCGGGCGCGCCGCGGTCACCGGCAGACCGAACTGGACGGCAACGGTATCGAACTTCCCGGCTATGGCCTTGTCGATGAAGCTGCGCACCGAATCCCGCGCCGTCGCTACCGCCTCAGTCCCTATCTGTACCCGGACGAGTATCCGGCGGAAGGAGACGGAGTCCTTCTTCGCGCTGTCGAGCAGGACAATCTGCCAGCCGTAGCCGGCCAGGAACGGCGGGCTGAACGCGCCGGGCTTCAGCTTGCCCACCAGGGTGTCGGTCGGCTTATCCAACTGGCTGCGCGGAATCATCACCGACAGCGTCTCGCCCTCGATGTCGCTGTAGTCGAGCATGGTCAGATTGAACGTCTCGCCTTTGACCAGTTGGTCGTAGGCCCGGTCGATAGTCTCCTTGGCCCCGACCGAATCGTCCTTGGTCAGGCCCAGCGGGACAATGACGTACCGGAGCAGCCGGGTTTCCTTCGAACGGTAGTCGTCCTTGTGCGCTTCATACCAGGCACGGACCTCCGCCTCGGGCGGCTCGACCTTCTCTTTCATCACGTTGGGCCCGAAGTAGAGCGACGTCGTCTTCCACTTCGTATTGGCCGCGGCGAGCGCATCCTCGGTCTCGCGGTTCGTCACCCGGTAGGCGTTGATCACGTCAATCCGGAACTTCTCCTTGGGCAGCATGTCCATAAGGTCCCGGAAGTACTTGCTGAAATACGCGCGGTTCTCCGGCGCGTTGATAATCTTGAGGTACTTCTCCTGGTCGAACTTACCGTCGGTCATCAGCTCGGGCTTGTTGCGGATGTCCTCGGGCGGGTTCGACTTGATGATTTCCACCACCTCGTCCTGGGTGACACGGACGTTCTCCGCTTTCAGCACCTTGGCCCAGGTGATTTCAGAAAGCAGAAACCGCCACGCCTGTTGCCCGACGGCCTGATAATCTTCGCTGGACAGGTCGCGCAAATGGTTGTCGCCTTTGTACTTGTCGGTGGTGTAGCTGACGGCGGCTTGATATTCCTCGGGAGTAATGTTGTGCTTCCCGACCTGGCCGACATAGCCGTGGGTGTCCTGAGTCCGACCCCGGCCGCTGCCCCGGTTTGCCAGCATGCGCCAGACCTCGCTCATGAGGAAGCCGGCGATGAACGCGACAGCAACAACAACCATCACGACGCGGACGCGCTTGCGCATATCACTAAGCATCATAGAGGTGAATTCTATTGTCATTGCCCCGGAAGTCAACGATTGCCCGGCCGCGCCGGGAACCGAAACAGGAATCCACCACCAAAGACTCGGCCGTTTGCCGCCCGCGACACGCCGGCCGCCACCCGCCGGGCGTCAATCATCCATCGGAAATCGAATGAACCGCCAAGTGCGCCAAGAACGCCAAGGACGAAGGGAAAAGGGGAAATGGCAAAGTGCGAACACGGACATCACGCGCCTCGCGGGCTTTGGGATTTGTGATTTCCCGCTCCCAGCAGGCTTGGGATTTGGAGTTTGGGATTTCCCGCACCGTGTGCGGGTGATTTCCCGCTCCGAGCGGGCGTTGTGTTTCTCGAAGTATGTCTCGGTGTTTGTCTGGACGTATGCTGACCTGTGTCGCGACCGGCGTCGGCACGCGCGTCGGCACGTGTATCGCGAGCTGTGTCGCGCGCCGTGTCCGGCGCTGAATCCGAAGTCGCTCGCAAAGC
>CAIVTL010000745.1 GCA_903908785.1 Caldifarciminota bacterium
ATCAAGGCCGACCTGCACATCCATACGTCCGCGTCCGACGGCGCGGCCGGGTTTGAAGAAGTAGTCGAGACCTGCAGAAAACGAGGCTACACTCACATCGCCATTGCCGACCACTCAGTCTCCGCCAGCTATGCCGGCGGGCAGAGCGAGGATGCACTTCTGCGCCACTGTGACCGGGTGGACCGGTTCAATTCGAAGTCCCGTGGGTTTAAGGTTCTCAAGTCCTGCGAGGTGGACATCAAAACCGACGGCACGATGGACTATGCGGACAGGGTGCTGGAGCGACTCGACCTTGTCATCGGGTCAATCCACCAGGGGTTCAGGAAGGATGCCACCAAGCGGATGTGTGCCGCGCTGGCGCATCCCCTCGTGCACCTGATAGCCCACCCGACCGGCAGAATCATCGGCCGTCGTGAGGGCTATGAGATTGACCTCGAACAGGTGATAGAATGTGCGGCAAAGAACCGCAAGATACTGGAAATCAATGCCTTCTACGGTCGCCTCGACCTGAACGATGTCTGGGCACGACGGGCGATGCAGGCCGGAGTCAAGTTGGCCATCAATACCGACGCCCACGCCTTGGGCGACCTGGGCTGGATGCGTTACGGCGCCATCACCGCGCGCCGGGCCTGGCTGACGCAGGCCGACGTCGTAAACTGCCTGAGCTACTCGCGGCTGATGGAACTGCTGGGTGCAATCAGAGCCGGATTCTGGGATTCACGGGTCCAGGGGTTCAGGGGTTCAGGCAGGAGGTCTGCGTCATCTGCGATTGCTCCTTCTCCGCCCGCACTTCTTACATCTCACATCTTACATCTGACTTAGCTCGGACCGACTGACCTATTCCCCGGCCGCCTGTTTCAGCCAGCGACAACCGGTCAGGACTTCTGTAGCCGGGCCGTTTCCGTGCTCGCCGGGTGTTGTGATGAGCTCTGTCTGGACACCCTGCTCATTGAACAGCCGGTACATCTTCTCGTTCTCTGCCCGATTCCAGTCCTGCTGCCGGGTTACCAGGTAGACGAGATGCCCCTGTAGTTCCTCCCAGACCGCGAGCGGCACGGCGGCCGAGTGAGGGCAGACCGCAACCAGGCCGTGCACAAGGTCGGGATGCAGGAACATCGTGGCCAACGCCTGCACGCCCTGCCCGGAGAAACCAAACAGGAACCACTGGCTGGAATCGACCGGGTACCGCGTCAGTAGCTTGTGAATCGTGCGCACGATGTCCACGTCGTTCGAGTCCGTGCTGCGGTGGTTGCGGGTCGCGTGGCACGTGGCCTCAACCCAGCCAAGCGAGTCGGCAATCAACCGGAACGTATCAAGGTCCTTCGGCACCGCCCCGTTGCAGTGGAGCACGAGCAGGGCCGGGACCCGAACGCCGGCCTTTGCCACCCGTTCCGGAACGTAGAAGCAGTCCGAGTCCGAGTCGCAGACGATGCCTTTGGGCAAACTGCCGGCACAGGCCGCGCCCACCAGGGCCACGAACAGGAGGAGGATTCGAGGATTCAAGGTTTCGAGGGGGCCGGCGCCGGACACTGGAATCCTGGACTCCTTGACCCCTTGACTCCTACCTATCAACATTGAGTACCAGTATAAGCGCGAACGCCCCGAACACAATATTAGGCAGCCATGCGGCGAGAGCGGCGCTGATGACATGTGACGTGCCGAACGCCCGGCTGGTCTGGATCGCACCCCAGTACATGAACGAGAGCAGCAATCCCAGGCCCAGCCCGAACATCACGCCTCCGCGTCTGAGCCGGACCGACAGCGGCAACCCGAGCAGCACCACCACCAGCCCGATAAGCGAGTACGAGAACCGGTAGTAGTATTCAACCTCCTCCCGGGCCACGTTCTCCCCGGCGCGTTTCATGCGGCCAATGAAGCTGCGCAGGACCCGGGTCGAGGTCTCCTCCACCGGCCGGGGAGTGCTCGCGAAGTCGGCGGGGGTCTCGCGAATCACGTCGAGTTTGAGGGTATCGTGATGCTCCAGCATTTCATTGCCGAGGGCATCAAACGTGCGCACATCCACGTTTCGGCCGTGCCACGCGTGGTCGCGCCATGCCGCTTCTCCCACGTCGAAGCGGCGCTTGACCCGGCGGTCGGCGTCGAGTTCGCTGACGTTGAAGTTCTTCATCACGCCGTCGGATGACAGTTCGCGGATGTAGAAGACCCGGCCCTCCTCACCCACGAAGTACAGGTTCTGTTGTTTCTGCACCTCGCTGGTCTGGCGTTTCTCAATCTTCAATCGGCGCAGGTCGGTAAGCCGGGCATTGAAAGGAATCGTAATCAGCTCGTTGGCCCCGAGGTACAGCACCAGCGAGGCAAGGCCGAGGCCGATGGCCGGCGCGAACAACCGCAGCAAGGATACTCCGGCGCTCTGCAGCGCGTGCAGTTCGCGGTTGCGCGTCAACTGGCCGTAGACCATGAATACCGCCAGCACCATGCTCACCGGGTAGAGCAGGCTGATTGCCGACGGCAGGCTGTAGAAGTAGTAGAGCAGGATGACGAGCAGGCTTACCTTACGGCCGGTGAAGTAGCTCAACTCCTCGAACAGGTCAATCAGCAGGTAGATGACCACCACGCTCGCGACCGCGATGAGCGCGAACTTTATCATCTCCGTGAGCAGATGCCGGTCAAGAACCTTCATATCCGGAACCCCACCAGTCGCAGCATCGACTTCTCGTAGAACGCCCGCAGGAACAACTCGGAAACCGGCAGCACCAGGATGATGTTCGGCAGCCACATCCCGACGAACGGCGACAGTTTGCCCGACTCAGCCAGGTTCTCGCCGGCGAGCAACAGGACGTAGTAGAGAGCAAAGAAGATGAGGCCGATGATGAACCCGGTACCGACTCCTCCCCGCTTCAGGAGCAGACCGACCGGCGCTCCAAACAGGACAAAGAAGAAGGCCGAGAACGCGAGGGACAGCCGCTTCTGCAATTCCACCTCGTAGCGCGCGGATTCCAGGTTCTTGTACTTGACCCGGGACTGCAGCTCATCGTACTTCAGCTTGTCCGGTTCGCCGGCCTTGGCCTTCTTGCCGGCCTCAAGCGCCTGGCGCTTCAGGTCCCGGGTGTCACTGCCGAGTTGCTTCATCGTGGCCGCGAGTTGCGGCAGCAGCATCTCCTCATCGTTCCGGTACTCCCGGTCCCGCCGCACCAGGTCGTCATCCATCGCCACGTTAATGACGTGTCGCTTGAACAGCAACCGCCGGTAGGTGTCGATGTCGACCAGTTCGTGCATCTCGCCGTCAAACAGGGTCAGTATCATGTAGCCGTCGTCAGCGGTGTACGAGATGTCCCCGCGCGGCGCAGTCACGAAACCGGGCGTTCCCTTGCTTGTCCCGGTCTCGAATATCGCGACGTTCCTTACGGTCGACCGCCGCTCATCCATCGAGCCGATGTAGACCATGTACCCGGGAAAGTCGTCCATGAAGACGCCCTCGCGGACCCGCATCGCCGGTTTCTTCCGTGCCACATCGGTAAGCAGGTTCCGGACCCGGTGCTGGGACTCAGGCACGATGTAGCCGTTGAACCCCACCATTACCGCCAGCAGGAGCAGGCAGGCGAATGCGATTGGGGTGAACAGCCGCGTTATCCTGATGCCGGCGGCCCGGATGACCCGGACCTCGTTGTCCTGCGCCATTCGGCCGAACGAAATCACGCCTGCAATCAGGCTGCCCAGCGGCGCGCAGATTTGGACCACGAACGGCAGAGAGAGCACCATGACCTCCAGCACGGTCGCGACCGCCACGCCCTTGCGCACCAGCATGTCGGCCAGCAGGAACAGCCGGTCCATCAACAACACGAAGGTCAGAACCAGAATGGCAAGGAAGAACGGCGGAACGAATTGCCTCAGCGCGTAGCGCTGGAGAATCTTCACTGGCAGATGATAGCGGTTGGGAGGGCGATAGTCAAAAGCCGGTCTCGGGTTTAGCAACTGCCCGGCCGCAATCAGCAGCGGGCGCGTCGAAGACGCGCCCGCGCAATTGGACGGTGTCGGACTAGGTCTTGGCTTCGGCCTTGACCTTGGCCCTGGCCGCGGTCTCCCTGGCCAGTGCTTCCTTCGCCAGCGTGACGATACCGGCGAAGTCCTCGGGTTGGTGGATTGCCATCTCGGACAGGACGAACCGGTCCATGGTAATCCCGGCGAGATTCAGACCATGGATGAACTTCGAGTAGTTCGTATCCAGGGTCTTGAGCGCCGCGCCCAGCCGGATGATGGCCAGCGACCGGAACGTGCGCTTCTTGCGCCGACGTTCCTTATAGGCGACGACGCCGGCGTGGATAACTGCCTGGTGCGCGGTGCGGAACAGCCGGGACCTGCCGCCCCAGTAGCCCTTCGCATCATGCAGCCACTTATTGCGGCGCTGCTTGGTGGCGGGTCCGTTTTTCACTCTCGGCATCTGGTCTCCTTACTTGTAGGGAACAAGCTGGCTCATTCGCTCGCCCAGTCTGCCTTCGCACACTGCCGGCACGTGCAAGCCGCGCTTTCTCCGTTTGCTCTTGGATGCGTTGTTGTGGCTCACGCCGCAGCCGCGGTGAATGAACTTGCCGCCGGCGCTGCGCTTGATGCGCTTCTTGAGCGAACTGAGGGATTTGGTCTTATTCTTCATTTTGGCACCAACATCATCTGGATTGATTTCCTTCCTTCGGTCTGCAGTCGGGGGGCCGACTCGACGCGGGCGACGTCCGCTAAGTCCTGGCTGAGTTTGTCCATCAGCTTCATGCCCAGGTCGGCATGGACTATCTCGCGACCGCGCACGAACAGCGTAATACGGA
This sequence comes from Caldifarciminota bacterium, assembly GCA_903908785.1. GTDB lineage: Bacteria > Hydrothermota > Tepidihabitantia > Tepidihabitantales > Tepidihabitantaceae > UBA2258. The sequence goes on from CAIVTL010000745.1 coordinate 4,776, forward strand.
TGCGGTCCTTGTCGGCAAGGAACTCCCGCATCTTGCGAATCTTAACCTCGTAGTCCCCGGGCCCGATCTTCATCTTCATGCGCATTTCCCTGACCTCGGTCGCATGCTGCTTCTTCTTGGACTCGCGCAGCCTGACCTTTTGCTCGTACAGGTACTTGCCGAAATCCACGATGCCGCAGACCGGCGGCTCCTCGGTTGGGACGAGCACGACGAGGTCGAGCCCCTGCCTTCGCGCCAGCCCGACGGCGTCGCGCGTCGGCAGGATGCCGATGAGTTTCTTGTCCAAGCCGATGACCTTGACATATGGTACGCGTATCTGTTCGTTTACTCTTGGCCTGTCTTTGAAGCCGTCGCGAGCTACTCTACCCGGGTACGTTGTCTTCCTCCTTGATTTGTGCGACCGCCGCGTCGATGGAAACCGCGCCCAGGTTGCCCTTGCCGTGCCGGCGGACCGACACAGTGCCCTGTTCGGCCTCGCGGCCGCCCACTACGAGCATGAATGGTATCTTCTGGCGTTCGGCTTCACTTACTTTGAGGTTAATCTTATCAGACTTCAGGTCGATTTCAACTCTTAACCCTGCGGCCTGCAATTTCTGTCCGACGGCCTGCGCGTAACCGATTTGGGCGTCGGTGACCGACATCACGCGCACCTGCACCGGGGCGAGCCAGACCGGGAATGCGCCGGCGTAGTGCTCGACCAGTATGCCCATGAAGCGCTCGATGCCGCCGAGAATCGTGCGGTGAACCAGGTAGACCGGGTGGTGCTGCCCGTCCTGCCCGGTGTAATAGAGGTCAAAGCGCGGACCTTCGTTGAAGTCGAACTGGCAGGTCGGGCACTGCCACTCGCGGCCGAGCGAGTCGAGCAGCTTGATGTCAATCTTGGGGCCGTAGAAGACGGCTTCGCCCTCGGCCCGCTTGTACGGCAGGCCGACGCGTTCGAGCGCGCGCACCAGCGACTGCTCGCCCAGACTCCACTGCTCATCGGTGCCGAGGTACTTGTCCAGGTGCAGGGGGTCGCGCACCGACAGCTCAACCTTGAACTTGTCGAACCCGAACGCCCGCAGCAACTTGACCGACAGGCTTACCACGCCGAAGACTTCGTCCTCGACCTGTTCCGGGGTGCAGAAGATGTGGGCGTCGTCCTGGGTGAATCCGCGCACCCGCATCATGCCGTGCAGCACGCCCGACCGTTCGCGGCGATACACTGTTCCCCACTCGCCCATGCGCAGCGGCAGGTCCCGGTAGGAGTGAATCTTGGTGCGATAGATGAGCATGTGGCCGGGACAGTTCATCGGCTTCAG
>CAIVTL010000746.1 GCA_903908785.1 Caldifarciminota bacterium
ATAGTACATATTTCGCCGCCGTCCGAGAAGCGGCCTAACTTCCATATTCTCAACGCACTATCATCGATTTACGCAGAATACGCTCCCGTGCCCCCTCCGCAGCTTTCGACACACCTCTTGAACAGACTTTGAACGAGACTTCTCGTCATGCGATGCGGAGCAATTCGAAGGGAACAATGTCACAACCTTTGAGCCGAACAATGCCGCGGGCAATGATGCAGCCTTTGACCTATCCTTGTCGCGAACCGATGTCGTTTGCGTTTGCCGACGCGCTGCAACACGCCTTCGCGCACGCATTCCAGCACGCTCTTGAATCAAGATTCCAGGATGCGTCGCGGGGAGCGATGAGGGGAACTGCGCGGCTTCGCCGCGAGTTACCAGTTTCCAGTTCGCAGTTTCCAGTGGCGGAGAGGAGTGGGGCTATTCGGCGGAGCGACCGGAGTTCTGCAGGTGCTCGCGGAGCGCAGCCACGAAACGTTCGGCCCGGGTGAGCAGTTCGGCCGCGCGCTCCGACGTCGCGGGTTCGGTTACCCGGTAGTCCGACTTCTGACGCATCTCAAAGGCCCGGTGGAAGTCGCGTGAGAGTTCCTTTGGAAACGCCCCCTTCTGGACGAACTCCGTGTCAAACAAGCCGATGACCCCGGTGTGCTTGCCCGGAACCTTGCCGGCGGCCTGGAGCAGGCCGAGCGCGGCATAGAACATGGCGTAGTACGACCGGTTGATGATGCTGAGCGGGCTGCGGTTGCCGACGAGCAGGAACCGGGCGTCGTCGAGGGCGGTCTCGGCCTGCTAGATTCTGTAGCGAACTAGCGCGGCGACGTCGCCGTTCTTCACGCCGGGACACCTTCAGTCCGGACCGCCTGGGCGAGCAGCGAGAAGCGCTCGGGGCCGTTCTCCCACTGCTCGCGCGAGAAGGTGATTGGCACAAGCACGATCCCGTGCTCGAATCCGGCTTCCCAGGCACAGTCGCTGACGAAGTCCTCGACTGCGGTATCGACCGGGCCGTCAACTACGAGCAGTAGGTCCATGTCCGATTCACGCGACGAGTCGCCGCGCGCACGCGACCCGAACAGTATCAGTTGGTGAATCGCCAGCCGCCGGGACACAGGCTCCCGGAATCGCTTCAGAATTGCCTTCTCTGTCGTGCTCATACGGTTCTTTTCCTGCACTGCTAGCTTAGGCCTCGAAACCCCGATTGTCAAGGCCGGGCGGCGGCTGCAGGCCGCAAGTTTCCAGGTACCAGGTGTCAGTGTCCAGTAGCGAGGCAAAGGATGAAGGATGAAGGCGGAAGGAGGAAGCGGGGGGCCGGATAATTCAGAAGTCAGAAATCAGAGACCAGAATGCAGACGCGGCTGCGCCGCGAGTTTGCAGTTCGCAGTTTGCAGTTTGCAGTAGCGGAAGCCTTGGCGGACTCGGCGCTCGTGGCGAACCTGGCGGCTATTTCTCTGCGGGCGGCGGGCTAGAGGGCAGTCGGCTTTCGTATCCGAACGCCGCCGGGCGTGATGACCGCGAAGTTGCCCGGAAGCTCGGCTGCATGTTCCCGGAGCGCGGACGCGACGAGCGCGGCTGTGCCGCGAGTTTGCAGTTCGCAGGTTGCCGTTCCCAGCAACGGTATGGCGGACGGCGGCAGGCTACAGGCCGGTCTCGCTCTCGATGCGGTGCCAGACGTCGATGAGCGACTTGGCTTCGCACCAGCGAGCTATGTAGGCAGTGTCGAGATGGCCCTTCTGGACTGCGGCGATTCCACGCACATCGAAGTAATGTTTGTCAATGTCGGACATCCGATGCCATTCGAGCTTGGCGATAATCACGTCTTCCGGCGCGGGCAGGAACATCTCCGCCCCAAGCAGGTGTACCCGAACCCGCCGCGCAAAGGCGATTTGGTCGTACTCGCCGCCCTTGAGCATCCAGAAGTCAACCTTGAACCCCGTCTCTTCGTGGATTGCGTTGAACATGCTGCCCTCAAGCAGGGCGGCCTTGATGGATACTTCGTCTACGGAGAAATCCGGCTCCAGCGCGGCCTCGATACGGGCGATGTCGGCCGGCGAGATAAGCATGACGATGTCTATGTCGTGGGTGGTGCGCGGCTCACCGTAGTAGGTAACGGCAACTGCTCCGGTCAGCATGTACGGCAGGTTCAGCCGGTTCAGAGTCCCGGCGACCTGCGTCAGCGCGGTCTCAAATTCGCCCATGTCCGCCGTTCCCTGATCCTGGCCCTCAGTTCCCGGTCCGAGATGCCCGGCGCATCGTTACGGATGGCGTCGGCCGCGATTCGCCACGACGAGCGAATCATATCAAGCGACAGCAGCAGCCTCTGCTCTCCGGTCATGCGCCGGTATATCCGAATCTGCCGCTGGTTGAGCGGCTCGACGTAGCCGTTCGCGGACCTTGATGACGTGGTAGACATCGAGATGATTATGCGGCCGCGCGCGGCCGAGTCAAGCGAGTGCGCGGACGCGGAAGAGTGCTTGCGGCCTACAGCTCACGGCTGACGGCTCGCGCTGCGCGCGAGTTAGCCGATAGCAGGTAGGCCGCGCCTGACGGCGCGGAGTTTCCAGTGACCAGGTATCAGTGACCAGTGGCGAGCCAGAGGATGAAGGAGGAAGGCGGAAGGGTGAAGAACGAGGAACGAAGAACGAGGAACGAGGACGGAGGACCGGACGAAGTCAGATGTCAGAGACCAGAATGCAGACGCGGCTGCGCCGCGAGTTTGCAGTTCGCAGACACGAGAGACCCTCTCACTTCGTTCAGGGCGACTCAGAGTCGGTTTGCAGGTGACGGAGCCGAGAGACCCTTCCGCCGGCGTCAGGGCGACTCGGAGTCGCTCTGCAAATTGCAGCCAATGACTAATCAATAGCGCAATACGCGACGGCGGAGAGACCCTTTGACCAAGGTCAGGACGACGCTTGACAGGCATCTATATGTGGTGGTCGAGCGTCACCCGGACACAATCCTCCCGTGGAGTGGGCGGCCCACAGACTGCCCCCCGGCTGGCATCTGCCGGCCCGCCGCTAGGTACGCCAGACCTATCAACTGCGGTTACTTGAAACGGATAAACGGGCCGAACGACACGTCGAACGGCTTCTGGAAAGGCTTCTGGAACAGGAAGATGTTAAGGCTGAGGCAAAGGTAGAGGTAAAGGTAAAGGTAGAGGTTGAGGTTGAGGTCGAGATAGAGGAGCGGACGCACGTGCCGACGCCGGTTGCGACACAGGTCAGGATACGTGCAGACGAACGGCGAGCTATACTTCGAGAAACACAACGCCCACTCGGAGCGGGAAACCCCAAAAACCAACATGGAGGACAAATCCTAAACTCCAAACTCTAAACCCCAAGGCCCGCGAGGCGCGGGAAATCTCAAATCCCAAGCACCAAATCCCCAACAAATCTCAATGTCTCAATGACGCAAACTCAGGACCTTCGTGTCCCGGTGTCCCGGTTCGCACTTTGCCATTTCCCCTTTCCCCTTCGACCTTGGCGTCCTTGGCGGTTGGCACATTTCCGATTGACGATTGTCGAGTGTCGATTGGCGGGA
>CAIVTL010000747.1 GCA_903908785.1 Caldifarciminota bacterium
GATAGACGAACGGGTAAGAGGGCTGTATGGGCCGTAGCGCGCTACTCGCGGCGCCGAGACTTCTGGCGCACATCTGCTCGAAGGCCTATACGGGATGTCTGCGTTCGGCGTGGTGGCGTTTCAGGCTGCCATTCATTGCGCTTGCGGCCGTTGCGGTCGTGTACGCTCTGTTGAGTCTGGGCGTTGCCCCGACTCCGATTTCCGCGCGGTTCTGGACTAACCAGCTTGTGATATGCCGCAACGACGGCGGCCTGTGTGTATCCCTTCACTCACCGGTGCTCTTTGACCGTATGACCATCACGAAAGCCGACTCCATACGGGTACCAATTGGAGACGGCGATCGGATGCTCCGGATTGGCGCGGAGGGCCGAAGGCCCATCACCGTGGTGGCCGAAGCACCACCGGTCACGGCCGAGTTGTCGTTCGGCCCACTCGTTGGGGCGCAAACGGATGCCTGGTTGACATCGAACGACACGGTCGCCATCATTCCTCAGCCTGAGGGAATGAGCGCCTACTTAACGCTGTCCAACGAGTCCGGTCGAACCAAAGCTCTATTCAGTCAGTCTTCGGAGTCGGCCCACTGCCGACTGCGCGGGACGGCCGACCCCGTGCAGCTCAGACTAAAGGGCTCGATCTACGACAGCTTGCTTGGCGTGCTCGTGTTCGGTCCGGAGACGATTCCACTGCAGTGCGTACCAGGCAGGAGCGTTGACCTAGTCGTGTACGGACAAATCGAGACAGAGTGTGCCTCTGTCGGTGACCGCGTGCTCCTGCAGGTAACCCCTAGCACCTCATTCCAGATACACAGCTGGAAATCGGCCACTCTGTACGCGGACGTGGATTCAGGGCAGTTGGTGCTGCACTCGACGGTACGGCAGCAGCCGTATCAGATGGTCCGTCCTAGTTCTTTACGAATCGTGGGCAATCTTCAGGCGCTCGTCACAATGTCTGGAGAAACGGAGGTCTCGGTAAAGACTTCTGGCATGGCGAAGTCTGTTGTGTGGTCAGGCGGGAACATCATCGGGTCGCATTCCGCGCAGGTGGTCAGTGCTGGAACTCAACTGCTACCCCGTCGGATCGAGGAACAACGTGACATCGCCCTCAGCGTGAGTGCGATCGCGTTCCTAGTCGTGAATCTCCTGAACTTCTTCTGGAAGGTGTTTAAGAAGGACGAGCACAAGGAGAGTGAGGATTGACTACCGTGCGCGCCGAGACCATCGCCATGACCAACGAGATCCTCAAGGTCGAATCCGGAATCGACGAGCGGGTGGAGGCGCTGTACGGGCTCTAAGCCCTAACCGGTATCATGAACCGGGGCGCGCCAATGGGCAAGTGCCAGATATGCGGTGTCGTAGGCCCCTTGTCATTCGAGCACGTGCCGCCCGAGAGCGCATTCAACAGCCGCCCCGTATTTCTCGGCGACATCAAGAAGCAATTGGATGCAAAGACGGTACTGCCGTTGAAAGGCGGGAAGCAGTGTCAGCGCGGGTCCGGTGCGTACACTCTCTGCGGTAAGTGCAACAGCAACACAGGCCACTGGTACGGTTCCGCCTATGCTGAATGGGCAGTGCAGGCGGCGTGTAACTTGTCGCGAGCATCCGGTGCGCGGACGATTGATGCGACCTACACCCTGTACCCATCCCGCGTCCTCAAGCAAGTTCTCTGCATGTTCTTCAGCTCCAACTCAAAGGGCTTGGGGCGCTATCACGATGCGCTTGTTGGCGTCACACTGAACTCACGTGCGCGAGGACTCCCGGATGGCCTGGGCGTTCTTGCATTCATCACCAAGTCATGGCTCCTGCGGCAGTCAGGATTCACGGGCAGACTGGACACCCGGAACGGACGGGGGTACTTCTTCAGCGAAGTCGCGCACCCGCCGTTCGGTTTCGTAATGACGTGGGACTGCCCGAAGCCCGACGACCGGCTGCTGGACATCCGGCACTTTGCCTCATACGACTACGACCATCTGGAGCGACTTGCCTTGCGCTTGCACGTCCTTGAAGTAAACACATGGACGCCGTGCGATTACAGAACCTTAGCCGAGATAGAAGCGGACACGCGCGACGGCGAGGGAGCAGCAGGTTGACCGCGACAGGACAGCGGCCTGACCGAGGACGAGATTGCGATTGTCGAAGGCCGGGCGAAGTAGGCGGGCATTGCGCCAGGGCAGGTGCCCTCCCAGGTATCAGTTCCACCCGGCGCACAAGGGCAGGTTGTGACCTCTCGTAACGGCAGCGACTCCTCAGAAACTCACACACACGTTGCCTGTTGTGACGAGTCATACGTCAGCCGTGGCCGATTCCGGGGGGTAGCCGCCGTGTCTACACGAGGCGAGCACTACGGAGCACTGCGGACTCACCTACGAGCGGTCCTCGTCGAGAACGGGGTCAGCGAGCTTAAGTGGAACAAGCTGAACGGCAAAGACCACTTCGATGCGGCCGTTGGCGCGAGCAGTTTGGTAGTGAACGCAGCCCGCGCGGGCAGACTCCGTGTGGACGTCCTAGTCTGGGACACATACGACAGCCGGCACAGGGTATCGAACCGCGACGACCTGGCGAACCTGCACCGGATGTATCACCACCTACTGCATGCAGTCATGGGCAAGCGCTGGCCCAGCAGCGCGCGGTGGATGCTGGTGCCGGACGAGAGCACGTGCCTTCGCCACAACGACATCCACTACTTCCTGAGTCTCAAGGAGCGCAAATTGGTCATCGCCAGGCCTGGGTTATTCGACGAGACCCCTTCAGCCATGTGGCGCAGGGTCTACCGTGTCACGTCCGTCGTCCCACAAACGTCACATGACAACGAACTGATCCAAGTCGCCGACATCATGGCTGGCATGGGCGCGTTTGCACGAGAGGCCTACGGGGACTTCGCACACTGGTGCGATTCGCACGCCCCCCAGCAGCGGCTATGGAGCGCTGGCCCAACCTCCGGGCTGAGCAACACCGACAAGTGCCGATTCCCGCTGATGTTTGAGTTCAACCGCCTGTGCAAGCAGAGCAGAATGCGGGTCAGCTTGCGCTCGCACCGAGGCTTCCGGACAATGAACCCTAGCAGCCCCATCAACTTCTGGTGGTACGAACCGCAGCACGCGCTGGACAAAGCGCCCACCACAACTCCCGCGGGCAAGTGCTAGGCTGTGGGCTCGTCCGGGGTCGGGAGCTCGCGGAGTGCGGTCTCAACCGGTTCAACATCGCCTAGTTCCTTGTCCGGCGCTGCCGCTCCCAGTTCTTTCAGTTTCCGCGCTCCCGGCACAAGTCTGGACTCCCAAGAACCAACGGCCTTGTTGTAAGAATCCGCAGCTTTCCGCACGCCATCGCCTATGCCCGCCAGATGAGTCACGGGGGGGAAGTCGGGGGGGAAGTCGGGACACTTCCTAATATCCTGCGTATCAGGCGAAGTCTGCAGAGGTCTGCGGGAGCATCCCGAGACGCAATAGATGATTGCTGACCCCGCCCGCCCGCTGCGGCGAACTCCTGAGCGTCTTGCCGCAGGCCTGCCAATCTGCAATCCAGAATCTGAAGTCGGTTGGCCGTTCGCCTCCCCCTCTCGAACCGCCAATCTACAATCAACAATCTACAATCTGAAATCTGGCCCGCCGTAGGCCTCTCCCCTCCCCATTTGACGCACCCGCCGGAACGGGTATATTACTCACCGATGACTGCGAAACGGAACGGACGGCAGCGTAGATGATGTCCCTCTTCTGCCCATCGCCTGACGCTCTGTACTACAAGCGTGCAGGATCGTCGTTTCCGCGAGGATATTCCGACTGGTCATCTCCGTTTCGTGTCTTTCGTGTCTTCGTGGCTCATCATGGTTCGGTTGCGTCCTCCGAGGCCGCGCTATGAAGAACGCCCTCGACACGACGTTTGACCACAAGGACCCTTACAAGATACTGGGCGTAACCGCTGATGCGGCTCCGGCAGCCATGCATAAGGCCTACCTGCAACTGGCCAAGCGAAACCACCAGGACCTGTTTGCCACCGACCCGGAGAAGTACCGTTCCTCGACGCTGTTGATGCAGGACATCAATGCGGCCTACGAGCTGCTCAGCGACCCGCCCCGACGGCAACTCTGGGACCGCAAGCACTCAGGCGCGCAGCGGAGGGCTCCGCAGCAGGCCGCGCGACCGGCGGCCCCGGCGCCGAGCGCGCCCCACGAGTCCGAGCTGGTGCACCTCGTCATCCGAAAGTACAACCAGTTCGTGGATTCGCTTCGCACGCCGGCCCAGCGCCAGGAGGCGGCCCGGAGGATACGGAAGTTCCAGGCGAGCCCGGACGGCTCCGCCTACATACGGAATCTGGTCGCCAGTCACTACCAGGATGTCATCGACCTGCTCAACCGCGACGCGCGGAACCCGGACTCGCGCATAACGATGTTTGACGACGGGCTCGTCGAGATGATGCTCCTGTACGAAGGCGCGTTGGAAATCTCCCCCAGCGAAGTCTTCATCACCTACGCCTACCTCGTCCATCGGGAGAACTGGGGCAAGATTCCCCGCACCCCGGGCACAGCAAAGCCGAAGCGGCGCGCCCCGGGTTCCGGCAGCGCACGAGTCCCGATGCTGATGCTGCGTGACGACCGGGTTTCAAAGGGGCCGGCACCGACGAAGGACGTCGGAACCCGAATCTGGGATTGGCTTCTGTCCAAGCCGCAACCCCGCCGCCGCTGAGGTTGGCTGACGGCTCACGGCTGACGGCTTTCGGCCGCGCAGGAAAGCAGAAGGAACGACGTGAAGAACACCACGCGCTGCGCGCGAGTTGCCAGTTTCCAGTTTGCAGTTGGCAGGCTCGGACTCCGAACCATCTGTGTCTATTTGCGTTGGCCGCTGCGGCCCCTGTCCGACAGTGCATCTGTGGTTACTCTCGTCCGAACCTTGGCGCTCTTGGCGTCCTTGGCGGTTCCACTCCGGTTCCCGGACCGAAGCCGACTGCTTGACACAATCCTCACGTGGTCTATACTGGGTCACATGGAGACAACGTATGTCTACTGAAAGCAAACGAATACTGAACGATGCTCTTGAACTGCCACCCGTCGAGCGGGCAGAGTTGGTCGAGGAGCTTCTGTCGAGCTTCGACTTTCCGGCTCGCAGGGAGGTAGACGCCCTGTGGGCGAAGGAAGCCGAGGACCGGATTGAGGCATACGAGCGGGGTGAGACGAAGTCCCGGCCCGCCGGTGAGGTTTTCGAGACTCTGGACCGTCCGCCGACGCGATGAGAGTCGAGGTCCTCGAACCGGCCGAAGCCGAGCTTCGAGAGGCCGTCGAGTACTACAACCAGGAAGGCGAGGGACTTGGCTACGAACTCGCGGCCGAAGTCAGACGAACCATCGCCCGAATCGTGCAGTACCGCGACGCATGGTCGAGTCTATCGCGGCGCACTCGGCGCTGCCGCACCAATCGCTTCCCATACGGTATTATCTATCAGGTCCGCGAGGACACGATACTCGTAGTTTCGGTGATGCACCTGCGACGCCGCCCCAACTCGTGGCGCTCGCGGCTGAAGCAAGACTGAGAGAATCGGGGTCTTTCAGGTCAGGAATACGGGACGGAACGTAGTCTGACGCTCCATGAAGAACGCCCTCGACACGACGTTTGACCACAAGGACCCTTACCGAATCCTCGGTGTGACCGCTGATGCGGCTCCCGGCGCCATCCGGAAAGCCTACCTGGAACTGGCCAAGCGGAACCACCAGGACCTTTTCGCCACCGACCCGGAGAAGTACCGCTCCTCGACCCTGTTGATGC
>CAIVTL010000748.1 GCA_903908785.1 Caldifarciminota bacterium
AGGTTCAGGCGGTGTTCCCGCTGATTACCGCGATGGAACTGCGCGTCAAGCAGGTGCTCGACTCATCCGGTGTGCCGACTCGGGACTACCCGTCGTACCTGAACTTCGGCCGGCAGCTCTGGGCACTGGGCCGGAAGGAAATCTCCGGGGAGACCGCGGCCCAGGAAGCGGCGGTACAAGTCGCGAAGTGGGTTGCAAGAGGCCTTACGCAAGCCGTGCTGCAGGCGATTCGGACCGATGTCTTTAACATCGGCGCACCGATTGCCCCGTAGCAGGGCCACGTGTCTGCGGGCGGTGTCCCGCTGCCGGATACCGCCCGCGTCCGAGAACTCGTAACTCGTAACTCGGAACTCGTAACTGGCGAAAGGAGGTGAGGAACATGTTGTACCTGGTACGAGCGCTCGTGTATCTGCTGGAGACGGCCTTGGCCGCTTCCGGCGTGACCATGACGCTCGCCGCTGCGGCACAGGTACCCAGTGACGGCACGCTGCTTGGCTCGGTGCCGGCGTTGGTGCTGCCGGTGCGGACTGTGAAGCTGACGCGAGGCACCGGGCCTTCGCTGCATACGTACTGGACAGGCTACTGGACCCTGACGCCGTAGCGGACTGCGTTCGTGCGGCAAGGCCGCGCCCTGAAGGCGCGGCCTTGCCTTGCGCGGTCGAGACCAGGCTGGCGGTTCGGCTTCCCGAATCGGACGGTGGTTCATCCGGTTCCGAATGCCTGCGGGCGGCTGTCCGAGCTGGTCTAGCGGGTTTCGGGCAGGTGGCGGAGGCTCAGAGGAATTGGCGATTGACGATTGGCGATTGGCGATTTCAGGATGCCTGAAAGCGTGGTGCTGCTGAGCCCGAAGTAGAGTTGATAGGACCAGAGCGGATTGAGGCCGATTCCACATCCGGCATACAGGCTGACCGGTAGCAGGTGCGAGATGATGAGGTCGGCGCGGACCTCAGCGCCAACACCGAGGCGGGCGCTGGACGGCGAGAGGCGAGAGGCGAGAGGCGAGAGACGAGATGGAGCTGGGGCAGGCCAGTCGGAGACCAGGCCAAAGTCGGCGAATGTGGCGGCGTTGAGGTTCTGAAGGAAGAGCGGGCCGGTGCCGATGCCGCGTTCGACCCACCAGAGCGGCGTCCTGAACTGCAATCCTGCCGCGAGTACCGTTCTTGCCCCCGCTGACGCTTCCCGGTACCCGCGCACGCCGAGCAGCCCGGGTTCGGCGCCGAGTTCCCAGGCAGTCGCGGCGTCACCGAGGGCAGTTCCCATTACCAGTTTCGAGCGCAGGCTCCACGACTGCGGCGGGTTGCCGAAGTACTGGAACCAGTACCCGAGCAGGCGAGAGGGAGGAGTGAGGACGGAGGAATGAGGAGTGAGGAGGGAGGCGTCGGCGTGCAGGCCGATGACGCGGCCTTCGACCGGTGCGACGTCGAAGCGGTACTGATGGGCGTCCGAGTAGGTCCAGTCCAGGTCTGCGTGCAGGTTCATGACGGATTCGTGCGTTGCCGTCACACCGAGGTCGAGCCAGTTGGAGTGTTTCGTCGCGAGGAACGGGAGTTCGGCGTTGACGTTGCCGGCCTGGGCATGCAGGTCGAGGTCGACGACGGCACTGATGACCGGGCGCCAGCGCCGCCAGGTGTACGCGGCAGAGAGGAACGGCGAGGAGCGGCCGAATCGGTATCCGCCGGTGACCTGATACTGGTGAAACTGGAGGGCGTCCCAGCCAAGGGTGAAGGCGCCGAGTTCGAGCCACGGAGACGCCGAGACCCAGGGCAGCCAGAATGCGGGCAGGACATTCGGGAACGGGTTGTAGTAGTAGAGTGCCGTCGTTCCTCGTTCTTCGCTATTCGTTCCTCGTTCCATAGTGTCTCTTGGCAGCGAATCGTTGAATTCCGGAGCGGGCCGCCAGTCGGCTGCACGGAAGTCCATCGCCGCGATGTCGTACCCGGATGCAGAGAAGCTGGTGAGGGCAATCTTGCGGTTGTCGAGTGATACCGAGGGTTCGAACACTCCGTAGAGCACATTGGTGACCTGGAATGTCTGGCCGGTGGCAAGCTCGTAAGCAAAGAGGTTGAAGACGCCGGTGCGGTCGGAGACGAAGAGGAGGTATTTGCCGGTGCGCGACCATGCCGGGGAGAGGTCGTTGGCGCGGTCGTGAGTGACCGGGATGGTCCAGCCGTTGCGCCGGTCAACCAGCTCGATGTCCGCGTACCCGCCGGGCCGATTGACGCCGACGGCAATCCACTTGCCGCTGGGGGAGAAACGCGGGCCGTGATATGCCGTGTGGTCTTCGGTTTCGGTGAGTGCGGATACGTTGCCGGTCGTGAGGTCGAGCAGGTTCAGGTTGTTCTGGCCCCGGTCGTTCGAGACGAAGACGAGAAGGGACGTGTCAGATGCGAAGTCCGGGTCGCGGGCTCGCTGGCCGTGTGTGAGTTGGCGTACGCCGCCGTAGGAGAGGTCGAACGCGAAGATGTCGGTGTACTCGTAGTAGTTACCGGCGAGGTTCAGTTCGGCAAAGGCGAGCAGGCGGCCGTCCGGTGACAGCGACAGGTTGCCCGTGACAAGACCACGGTGGAGCACGGTGGTCCGGATGGGAGTCGAGAGTCGGGAGTCGAGAGTCGAGAGGTCAATCATCTTGATTGCCGGGTATTCCCGGTCGGTCTCCGAGATGTAATACAGGCGGGTGCCGTAACGCGACCAGAGCGCTGAACCGGTCCGGAATCCCTCGTGCGTGAGTTGCCGTAGCTGTGTCACCGGGCTTTCGCTAACGTGCGCGGACGTGCGCGCTGCTGCCGCAATCAGGCTGACCTGGGTTTCATCCCAGAGGTCGTAGACGCTCTTGCCGAACACATGGCGCGCGAAGTAGTTCTCGAAGAAAGGGAATCCGGATGAGCGGCTGCGGTTGTAGCGGTCCCAGATGCCGGAGTCGCCTTTGGCCGCGACATGTCCGTGCAGCAAGGAGCCGTAGAGATAGGGCGCATCGCCGTTCGGGAACCGCTGAAGCTCGTAGCCACCGCAACGGTCCACCGGCAGGAGCCGGCCGCTGTCGGCGGCGGCGCGCGCCATCATGTCGTATTCGGCGCTGCGCAGGCGGCCGAAGTCGGTGAAGCGGGTCTCATTGTAGACGGCGTAGCCTTCGTCCAGCCAGGCGGGGGCGAGGGCGTTGGGCATGATGACGCGACCGAATACGCTACGGAGGGCCTTTGCTACGCCCGCGACGCGGTCCATCTGCAGGATGTGCGAATACTCGTGCAAGATGAGCGTGCGCAGCCAGTCGCCTTCATTGGACTTGCTGCCGGCGGGAGGAGTCGGAATGACCGTTATGGTATTGTTCGGAAACGGTGCGGCCCAGCCGTTGAAGTAGTCGTAGAAGTCCGCGATGACAATCTGCGTTCTCGCGTGTGGTGCCCAGCCAACAGCCGGGGTCAGTGTGGCGTAGACTTCTTCGCAGATGTCCGAGACCTCTTTTGCCAGCCCAGCGCCCGCGCTATCCGGCTTGCCGCGGCAGGAGAAGTGAACGTCGAAGTGGTCGGATTCAACCGTGTACCAGTTCAGGCGCGGGTCGAGGCCGATGCTGCCCGGAACCTGCGCGGAGAGGACCAGGGGAAGCAGGCACGCGGCTACGAAGGGATAGAGGGACAAAGGGATAGAGTGGCGGAGTCTTGACACTCGATCCCTCGATCCCTTGATCTCTTGGTCCCTCTCTTATAGCAGAGACAGGCGTTTCAGGAGGATGGTGGCGTAGGAGCCGGCAGGCAGGAACAGGCTGAGCGTGAGCTTGCTCCGGCCCGGGTATATGTCGTCCGGCACGGGCTTTGTCATCTTGACGTGTTCCGGAACGATGCGGGCGCGCCGCTGGTAGGCCTTGAAGAAGACGCCGTGGACCCGGACCTTCATCTTCAGGGCTTCGAGCGTCAGTCCATCGCGGCTGAGGACTTCGGCGGCAATCCGTGCTACCCGCTCGCCTTGGAATTCCGCACCCGGACCGACCGCCGGGATGATGAGCTGACTGAGAAACGCTTCGTGCTCGGGTGAGAGCTGGTTCCAGAACGCGAGGCTCCCGTGCGAGTACTCCACAGTGCGGGTCGGAACGCCAAGGCTCCTGAGGGTCGCTGACATGGTTTCATTCCAGACCCAGGCCTGATATGCGCCGACGAAGAGTTCGAGCAGGTTGCGCGGGATGAGCCCTACCGCGCCTTTGAAGTCCCGGGGCTTTCGGATGAGGTACTGGATGACCGGACGCGCCTCCGGCCGGACCAGCTTCATGCACTCAACCCAGTGACCCCAGTTCTCGGAAATCAGGCTCTTGGTGCGCCTCGTCTTCGGGTCGTCGGCCGGCGACGGGGTGGCAAGGTAGAGCTTGAGCGCACCGTTGAAATGGCCGTCTATCAGTCTGCGGGCGATGAATCCCTGACCGTGCCGGGCCGAGCCCAGGCGCTGCTCGTCGTAGTAGTTGGGGAACCCGAAGCGGATGACCGACGGCAGGGCCTGTTCGATGGCCGAGGTCTCGTCTGCAGTGAGGGCACGGATGGTGATGTCGAAGTTGTTACCGAGCAACAGTTCGCGACTGACTGGCTCATCGGCCATGCCCGCGAATTCGAGCGAGTAGTTCTTCTCCCGGATAGAGCCCGGGCCCCGGCCGGGTATGGAGATGTACTGAGTTGAAACCGAGTAACGGTCCTTCAAGCCCGCCCGGCCGATGCGGCGCAGACCGTGGCGCTGCTCCAGTTCGCGGATGACATCCAGCGTGTTCCAGAAGCGCTTCTGCAGCCGGTAGATTGAGAAAGGTCCTGCACGCTTCAGCCGAATCCGCAGTTGCTCGAAGACCTGGAAGTCCTCGGGCGTGCACTTGATTTTCATGAAGCCCGGATTGTCCTGGCTACGAGCAGCGTACCGATGACGATGAAGGCCAGACCGGCGCCGAGGTGGACCCAGCGAATCGGCAGGACCTTCACCAGGCTGCTGCCCACGAGGCAGGCGATGAGCGAACTCGTGACCAGGGCAAGCGAGCTGCCGATGAACACCGGGACCAGTGTATTCTTGCCGGTGGCGAAGCAGAGCGTGGCAAGCTGGGTCTTGTCCCCGAGTTCGGCGAGAAAGACCGAGCCGAAGGTCGTCAGCAGTAGTCTCCAGTCCATAGTGCTGCCCCTTAGCTCGCAGCCGCGGCCAGGGCTTCGACGTCCGCCACTTTGCCCATCGCGGTGACCGTCAGTTCGCGGTCTATCCTGCGGGCAAGCCCGGCGAGCACGTTGCCCGGCCCGATTTCGAAGAACTTGGTGGCACCGAGGCTCCTGGCGCTCGTCATGGTTGCGACCCAGCGGACCGGCGAGATGAGTTGTCTTGCCAGGCAGTCGCGGACTTGGTCAGCCGCAGTTACCGGCTGGCCGGTCACGTTCGCCATGACCGGGAAGGCCGGGGTGCGGATTTCAAACCGGCCCAGGTAGTCGGCGAACTCCGCGGCCGATTCCTTGAGCAGGGGCGAATGGAACGCGCCGGAGACCGGCAGGAGCACGGCCTTCAATGCCCCGCGCGTCTTGGCCAGCTCGGCGGCGGCCTTGACCGCCGGAACTTCACCGGAGATGACCGTCTGCTTCGGTTCGTTGTAGTTGGCCGGCACGACCACGCCGCCGACCTCGGCGCAGAGCTGCTCGACCGCGGCCGCCTCCATGCCGATGATTGCGGCCATCGTGCCCGGGTGCTTCTCGCCTTCGGCGTACATCAGCGCGCCGCGGCGTTTCACGAGCTGCATGACCGAGACGAAGTCGAGCGCGCCCGCAGCATAGAGCGCGGAGTACTCGCCGAGGCTGTGGCCGGCCGCCAGTAGCGGGCTGAGTTTCGGCAGCGCGGCCAGCGCGGCCAGCGAATGGGTGAGAATCGCCGGCTGGGTGTATCGGGTCTGGCGCAGTTCGTCGTCCGGGCCTTCGAATGACAGCTTCCGGATGGGCAGTTCAAGAACCTGCTCGGCCCGGTCGTACACGTCGCGGGCCGCCGGGAACTTCGCGTACAGGTCCGCGCCCATGCCGACAAACTGTGCCCCCTGTCCGGGGAAGAGGAATCCGATTGCG
>CAIVTL010000749.1 GCA_903908785.1 Caldifarciminota bacterium
AACACGCCGGCGAGCACTATCCCCAACTGGGCCAGGATGTCGACCCAGCGCATCTGCCACAGGGTCTCGGAGAAAGACTTGGGCGTCGGCAGGTAGGAGACAGGGCTCGCGGCCTGCGTGTTGAGCAGGACGAAGGCAGCGATGTCGATTCCGGCCACGGCAATGAGGGCCAGGATCGGGATAATGACGACCGGCGATTTGCCCTTCTCTTCCTGTTCCGGCGGGGTGCGGTGGGTCATGCCGATGGTCGAGACGAGGAGCACCATCACCAGTCCCGCGCCGACCGACAGCTCAAACACCGCGGCGTACGGCACGCCGAGCTGGAAGAAGACGATGCTCAGGGCGACGCTGGCGAGCGCGAGGCTGATGGCCGCACGCAGCAGGTCGGTCAGCAACACGGCCAGCAGGGCGAAGACCACGATCGCGGCGAGAAGAACTACGTGCAGTATCATCGTTATCGCACCAGTAGTGATGTCAGGACCGTCCCGGCCGGACGCAGCAGCGAGGTGTACAGCCAGGGGAAGGAGATGCCCAGACCGAGGCAGAGCAGCGCCAGCGCGACCATGGGCAGCGCCATCGAGAAGCCGACTTCCTTCACCTTGGCGAATTCGTCCTTGAGCAGGCCGAAGAAGGCCTTGCGCTGCAGCTTGAGGAAGTAGGCGAGAGTGAGCAGGCTAAACAGAACTGCAATCAGGGCGTAGATGAAGTAGACCGGGTTGCCCGTCGCCATGCCCGCGCTGACCGCGGCAATCACGATGATGGCCTTGCTGAAGAAACCGCTGAACGGCGGCACGCCGGAAATGGCCATCGAGCCGAAGACCGAGCAGGTGGCGGTGAGGGGCATGCGCTTGCCCAGGCCGCCCATCTGGTTTAAGTCCCGCGTGCCGGTCGCACGCTGCGCGGCGCCTGCCGTCAGGAAGAGCAGGCTCTTGGACGTCGCATGGTTTATCACGTGGTAGAGCGCGCCGACAAAGGCCAGGGGCGTGCCGATGCCGAAGGCCAGGACGATGTAGCCGAGCTGGGCGACGCTGGAGTACGCCAGCAGCCGTTTGTATTCGGTCTGCACCAGGCCGAGGATGGAACCGATGACGATGCTCAGGACGCCGAGCGCCATCAGGGCCTGACCGACCCGGGGCAGCGATTGAATCCCGATGACGTTGTAGAAGATACGCGCCATGACGTACACGCCGGCCGACTTGCTCATTACGCCCGCCATCGTAGCGGATACCGGGGTCGGGGCCGACGGGTATGCGTCCGGCAGCCAGGCGTGAAACGGCACTATCGCCATCTTGAAGCAGAAGGCAACCAGGAACAGGGTGCTGATGAAGAGCAGCCCCCGGTTGCCGCCGACTGCGCCCGCGGCGAGCGCATCGCTGACCGTCTTGAAGTCGAGGCTGCCGGTCTGGCTGTACACGAGGCCGATGCCCAGCAGGAGCAGGGCCGACGCGGCCGAGGAGAGGAGCAGGTACTTGAACGCGGCTTCCAGTCCCGGCTTCCGTAGTCCGAACGCGACCAAGGCGTAAGAACTGCACGCGGCGACCTCGAGGAAGACGTACAGCCCGAACAGGTCGTGAGAGAGCACGACCCCGTTCATGCCCGCGACCATCAGCAGGAACAGGGCGTAGTAGCGGGGTTTGCTGCCGTACTGCTTCATGTACTGGACCGAGTAGATGAGGGCGAGGAGCGCGATGGTGCTGATGACCAGGAGCACCAGCAGGCTCAGGCTGTCGAGGTAAAGGATCTGGGCAAAGGGCAGGGCGCCGGGAAGCAGGAAGCTGAGTGAGCCGTAGTCACGGACCGGGCCGATGTACGAAATCCCGAGGGCGAGCAGGCTGGCCACTACGCCGATGGCCAGGACGTCCGCGAGTCCCTTCGAAATCTTCTCCAGGACCGGCATCAGGGCCGCGGCGGCAATGGGAAGGAACAGGTAGACCAGGAGCGATGTCATGTTCAAGAGAACGCCCCTCCGACCAGCAGCAGGAGAATCACGAGCCCGAACACGAGCCAGGAGACATACATCGCCAGCAGTCCGGTGTGGGCCTTGCGCACACCTTCCCCGACCGCCACGAATACCCGGGCGAGCGCCTCGATGAACCAGTCCACGCTGCGCTCGATGCCCCGAAACACGATGCGGGCCAGCCAGTTGAGGAAGCGGACGCCCTGCTCGTAGATGTCAAAGTAGCGCTGCTCCGACCAGCCATAGAGCGTGCGCAGCACCGGCGCGTCGTGGATGTAGTCCACTGCGGTCAGCCACTGGCGCGAAATGGCCTTGCCGGCAAAGAAGGCGACCAGCGCGAGAACCAGGAATCCCATCGCGAGGATCGTAATCGGTGTCACCTGCCACGCGTGCTGAGTCAGCACCAGTCCCTCGCCGGCAAACGCGTTCCCCGCGAGCAGCGGCTGGATGAAAAGTTTGAGCGGGAGCTGGTTGTACACGCCGAAGAGGACGCAGCCCGCCGCGATGACGAGCATCGGCAGTACCATGGTCCAGTGGGCTTCCTTGACCTGCGCGAATTCCTGATTCTTCCGGCCCATGTAGGTCGTGAAAGTGAGTTTGAGGAACGACATCAGCGTCAGGGTCGAGCCGAGCATCGCGGCAATTACGAACACCCAGAGCCTGGTCTCCCTGGCGGCGTGGTAGATGAATTCCTTGCTGAAGTAGCCGTTGAAGGGCGGGATTCCGGAGATGGAGGCGGCGGCGATGATGGCGCAGAGCGCGGTGAGGGGCATGGCTTTGCCGAGTCCGCCGAGACGTCGCAGGTCGGTGGTCCCGGCCTGTTGCTCCACCGCGCCGCCGGTCAGGAAGAGCGTGCTCTTGTACATGGAGTGGTTGAGCATGTGCCAGACGCCGCCGGCGATGCCGAGGGCCGTGCTGGTGCCGATGCCGAGGACCATGTAGCCGACCTGGCTGATGGCGTGGAACGAAAGGAGCTTCTTGTAGTCTTTCTGGACCAGTGCCGCCATCACCGGGAGCAGGATGGTGACGGCGCCGAGCGTCATGGTCACGATTGACATCGTCCGGTCGAGCCGGAAGAAGTCCATGCCGATGCGCGCGAGCAGGTAGATACCGAGGAGCTTCTCCAGCGCCGCGGGCAGGAAAGCCATGAACGGCAGCGGCGCGTCAATCGCCGCGTCCGGAATCCAGGTGTGGAACGGCATCGAACCGGCCTTGGCGCTGGCCCCGACCATCATCAGGACGAACGCGACCCCGGCAAGCCCGGTGGTGACAATCGGGAGTTGCGGGTCGGTCATGGTGATGGTGCCGGTGAGTTTCCAGAGTATGCCGACCCCGAGTATGAGGAGGAAGTCGGCGACGCCGCCGAGAATCAGGCTCTTGGTCGCAGTCTTGTAAGCGCCGTTCTTGCCCAGGGTGATGAAGAGGTAGGTAACGAGGAGAAGGGTCTCCCAGAAGACAAGCATCAGCACAAAGTTGCTGCTCAGCACCGCGCC
>CAIVTL010000750.1 GCA_903908785.1 Caldifarciminota bacterium
TAGGGCCGCGAACGCTGGCGGAGTAGCTCGACAATCTCCTTGCGGGCGGCGGTGAAGCCGCCGCACGCGCCGCCGAGCGCTTTGCCCATGGTGCTGGTGATGATGTCCACGCGGCCCATGACGCCGCAATGCTCGTGCGTGCCCTTGCCGTGCTTGCCCATGAACCCGGTCGAGTGTGAATCATCGACCATCACGAGGCAGTCGTACTTCTCGCAGATGTCGCAGATTTTCGCGAGTGGGGCGACGTCGCCGTCCATCGAGAACGCGCCATCAGTGGCGAACACGCGGAACCGCGCCGCTTTGACTTCGGGACTCGAGAGCTGTTTCTCCAGGTCCTCCATGTCCATGTGCTTGATGATGTAGCGCTTCGCCTTGGCGAGCCGGATGCCGTCGATTACCGAAGCGTGGTTGAGCGCGTCGGTCAGGATTGCGTCCTCTTCCTTGAACAGCGCCTCGAACAGACCGCCGTTGGCGTCGAAGCAGGAAGAGTAGAGAATCGAGTCGTCCAACCCGAGGAATGCCGCTATCTTCTGCTCCAACTGGCGGTGGATGTCCTGGGTGCCGCAGATGAACCGGACGCTGGACATACCGTAGCCCCACTCGTCCAGCGCCTTGTGCGCCGACTTCACCGTCTCGGGATGACTCGATAGCCCGAGGTAGTTGTTCGCGCAGAAGTTCAGAACTTCCTGCTGCGGCGCGCCGGCCGGGAACTCAACCTTGATGTCGGCTCCCTGCGGGCCGAAGATATATCTTTCCTGCTTGTAGAGTCCTGCATCCCGAACCGACTTCAGTTCGGTCTGGAGGAATTCCTTCATCTTGCCGTATGCCATTCAGTTCTCCTTAGCTAAAGGGTTCGAGGGGTCGAGGATTAAGGATTCAAGCAGAGGATGCTGTAGCGTCCGTCCGTTTCACCCTTGACTCCTTGATTCCTTGAGCCCTTGATTCCTTTCTTCGTTTACAATCGTCACGCCGGAACTCGTGCCAATCCGCGTCGCTCCGGCCTCAATCATCTTCCGGGCGGTCGAATAGTCGCGAATACCGCCCGCTGCCTTGACCCCGATTCGGCCCGCCGCAACCCGGGCGAGCAGCATCACATCGTCAGCCGTCGCGCCGCCGGTCGAGAAGCCGGTTGAGGTTTTGACGAACGCGGCGCCCGCATCGATGACCAGCCGCGTCGCCCGTTCCTTCTCTTCCTCGGTCAGCAGGCAGGTTTCGATAATGACCTTCACCGGCCGCTGCTGGGCCGCGTCAACCACCCGATGGACGTCGCTCACGACCATCTCGTCCACGCCCGCTTTGAGCCAGCCGATATTCATGACCATATCCAGTTCGTCGGCGCCGAGGTTGACCGCCGCCGCCGTCTCGGCCGCCTTGGCCTCGCGCAGCATCGCCCCCAGCGGAAACCCGATGACCGTACAGACCCTGACGCCGCTGCCTTCCAGCCGCCGCCGGCACAACGAAACATGGCAGGAGTTGACGCAGACCGTGGCAAAACCGTGCTCGCATGCCTCGGCGCAGAGCCGCTCGACCTGCGCCGGCTGCGCCTCAGGCTTGAGCAGGGTGTGGTCAATCAGCCGGGCGATACTCACCGCTCGGTATCTTACCAGAAAGCCCAAGCGACTCAAGTCCTGCCGCCGGCCCAGAATCCGACATGGATGCCACGAAGGCACGAAGGACGGACCGGACTTGAACCGCCAAGAACGCCAAGGACGCCAAGAGGAACGGACGGACTAGATAGCCGCGAAAGCACGGAGGACACGAAACGGACTGGATGAACCACCGATGAACACGGATAACCGGGCAGATGTCTCCGAGGAAACCATCTGTACTGCAAGCGTGCAGGATCGTCGCTTTCGAGAGGATGTCATTCCGAGGAGCGGAGCGACGAGGAATCTCGACTGTCGGAAGCCCGAGCCTTGGACTGCGGGAGCGCAGCTCCCGCTTTGCCTGTGGGCTCCGAAGA
>CAIVTL010000751.1 GCA_903908785.1 Caldifarciminota bacterium
CGATGACCGTGTACTGGCCGTCAAGCTGGGGCGTGGGCTGGAAGCAGATGTAGAACTGGCTGCCCGATGAGCGGCGCTGAGGGTTGACCTGGTCGCCGGTGCGCGCCATCGCCATCGAGCCCTTCTCATGCCGTTTCTTGATTTCCGCCGGTACGGTGTAGCCCGGGCCGCCGGTTCCGTTGCCGGACGGGTCGCCGCCTTGAATCATGAAGCCCGGAATCAGGCGGTGGAATATCAGGCCGTTGTAGAAGCCTTTGATACCGAGGTTCGCGACGTTGGTGACGTTCTTGGGTGCGTCCTTGGTGTAGAACTGGATCTTCATTGTCCCGTAGTCCTTGACCTTGATGGTCATGTACAGGTTCTCGGGAAGATTGGTTGCGACGAGCGTGTCTTTAAGCATACCTTTTGCCGCCGGGGGCGGGGTTGCGGACTTAGCTGCGGTTGTGTCGGCCGGCGTGGCCGGCTGGCTTGCGCCGGCGGCCTGGGTCGGCGGTTCTGCCGGCGGCTGTGCTGCGGGCTGGACCAGCTTTGGCGTGCCGCAGCCGACCACTAGTAACGCGACGGCGATGGTCAGGAACCACTTCATATAAACGGACCTCCTTTGGCTAATGACGAATTCCCAATGACGAATGTCACGACAATCGGCAATCGGAAGTCGGCGGTTTCTTTCCTATCCTCTCTCTATTGTCGGGCGACGACGAACTTGAGCTGCGACGTTCCGGATTCAGTCTCAATCCGCGCCAGGCAGACGCCGGGCCCGAGACCGGCGGCCACGTGGGTCGCCAGTCCGGTTCGCCCTTCGCCGGTCGGGTATCATTCTACCGTGCGGCCCGTAATGTCAATGATTTTCAGGTAGTGGTCAGCGAACATACGTCGGGGCGCGGAGGAGTCCGCGCCCCGACAGTTTGAACGAGACCGGCTACTCGGTTGTGACTGTGACCTGCTCCATGACTACCGGCTTGACCGGCTTGTCCATGGCACCGGTCTGGACCTTTTCGAGCTTGTCCAGTACGTCCATGCCCTCCTTGAGCTGGCCGATGACCGTGTACTGGCCGTCCAACGAAGGCGCGGGCTTGAAGCAGATATAGAACTGGCTGCCGGATGAGGCTCTCTGCGGGTTGATATTGTCCCCGGTGCGCGCCATCGCCATTGAGCCTTTATCGTGCCGGCGACTGATTTCCGCGGGCACGGTGTAGCCCGGTCCGCCGGTTCCATCGCCGGACGGGTCGCCGCCCTGAATCATGAAGCCCGGGATGAGCCGATGGAATATCAGGCCGTTGTAGAACCCCTTGATTGCGAGGTTCGCAACGTTGGCGACGTTCCTGGGCGCATCCATGGTGTAGAACTTGATCTTCATCGTCCCGTAGTCCTTGACCTTGATGGTCAGGTACAGGTCCGCGGGAAGCTGCGTGGGGACGAGCGTGTCTTTGAGCACACCTTTTACCGCCGAGGGCGGGGTTGCGGACTTGGCTGCGGTCGTATCGGCCGGCGTGGCCGGATGGGTTGTGTCGGCGGCCATGCCCGGCTGTTGTGCCGCGGGTTGGGCCGGCTTGGGCGTGCCGCACCCGACCAGCAGTAACGCGACGGCGATTGTCAGGAACCACTTCATATGAACGGACCTCCTTTTGAGAATGACGAATGACGAATTCCTAATGACGAATGTCGGGACAATCGGCAGTCGGAAGTCGGCAGTTGCTTACCTATCCTCTCTCTATGGCCGGGCGACGACGAACTTCTGCTCCGACGTCCCGGTTGCGGTCTCGAACCGCGCGAGATAGACGCCGGGCCCGAGACCGGCGCTCAGTACGTCAATCGAATACGGGCTTTGGGCACAGTCCCCATCCGGGGACAGTCCCCTCCCGAACGGGTAACATTCTACTGTCCGGCCCGCAATGTCAATGATTTTCAGGATTCGGGTTTGGGGCGGAAGCGCGATGCGCAGGATGCGGCCGACGGGGTTGGGGCGGACCGCAGAGAGGGGATAGGGGCTAAGGGCTGGGGGTTGGGGAAGCGGAGTGCGAGGAACGGCATAGGCCACGGCGTCGAGGTCGAGGCCGGCTTTGGGGTCGGAGGGCGAGCCGGTGCTGTCGCAGACGATGCGGAGGTAGCGGGCCGAGTCGAGGCCGGATGGGCCGATGTCGAATGCGGCGGTGCCGGTCGCATGGCCGATTCCGTTCCACGGGCCGGTCCAGTCATTTCCGGCGTAGAGCCAGTAGCCATCCGCGATGCTGTCACCGTCGAAGACCGTGATGTCGTTGCCCGGCAGGTTCCTGATGGCCCGGCCGCGGCCCGCGCTGAGGCAGACGTCGCCTTCCCGGCCCAGCGAGAAGTAGCGGGCGTCCGGCGCGCCCAGCGCGAAGATGGACGTCGTGGGCATGACCTTGTTCGGGTCGCCGTGGTTCAACCAGACCATCTCTTCGACGTAGACCTGCCCCGTAGTGTCGGGCGCGAGGTCAAAATCAGCAGTCGCCGTGCCACCGGCAGGCACGACGACGCCGGTAACGGTCTTGGGCATGAAGCCCTGCGCATGGGCGGTGAGTGTATAGGTGCCGGGGCTGAGCGGCTTGTGGAAATCGCCGAGCCCGGGGTCGGTATAGCAGTCCCAGCGCAAGGGGGACTCGAAGGAGATACGAGCGAAGAGCGGAGCGCCGGTCAGCGAGTCGCGCACGACTCCGGACACGCCGCGGCGCGCCGCCTGGATCATCGCCAGCAGCGCCCGGCGGTTCGCGACGCAGATGGAGTCAATCTGTGTCTGGTCGCCCCCGTTTGGTTGGTGGGTCTCAATTGTATAGGCCGTGTTGCCGAACAAGCCGAAACTCGCGTCCTGGCAGGTGCCGTCCGCCTCATACCAATCCCAGCCGTTGATGGGCACGAGTTGGGTCGTGCTCGACCCGTATGTCGAGTCGGCGTACTGTTGAGCAAGAGCTATGATGAAGCCGGAGTCGGGCGGGTCCGCCGGGTGGTTGTCCCAGAGGTAGTTGACCACGTCATAATCACAGTGGTAGGCGAACTCGACGCTGATGTTATTCTCGATGTCGTGCTGGCGCACCAGCCTCGTTTCCTGTTGAGAGAAGGGGGCAGGGCTGTCTTCGTACCATCTGTAGCCGTAGTCGCGATTGAGGTCTACGCCGTTGGCGTTGCCGCGTGTGTTCGCGACGTGGCCATCAACGTTCACGATGGGGATGACCCAGAGTTCGGTCGAGTCTACCATGTTGTGGATTGCTGTGCTGGTGTCATAGCTCGCCAGCACGTACTGCAGGAACGAGAGCGTGATTTCGGTCGCGATTTTCTCATTGCCGTGGTGCGGGCCGAGGACGCGGAACTCGGGCTCGGCCTCCTCGATTTGAGGGTTGTCGGTTACGCGCATCATCAGGATGGCTCGGTTCTGGACCGTGAAGCCGAGAGTGTCGAGACGACAGATGAGCGGGTAGTCGCGGGCGAGTGCGGCCATGGTCGAGCAGACCTGGGAATAGGTGCGATAGCCGAGCAGCACGGAGTCGGTCCATGCCTGGTAGTCGGCGACCGTGATTCGAGGCGAGTAGCCCAGCGCGCGAAGCCGGGCCAGTTCGGCATCGGTCGCTGCGATGCTGACCGTGCTGTCGGTGACGTTCAGAATGTCGAGTCCGCGCGTCAACTGGTAGACCGCGGCGTGGTTCGGAATCGGGATTACAGCCGCGCGCCGGGTCTGTGCGGGCGCACTGAGCAGCAACAAAGCGGCGACGATGAGATTCACGGGCGACTAGTCTAGCAGGAGTAACTTGCGGGTCAAACTCCCTTGGGACGTCGTAGCTCGCAGGAAGTACGCGCCGGGAGGCAGAGCGCGCAGGTCCAAGGTCATTGCAGATTGCAGATTGGAGATTGCAGATTGCAGGACGAGGCGGCCGGAGGCGTTGTACATGCTCAAGGCGAGAGGCGAGAGGCGAGAGGCGAGAGGCGAGAAGC
>CAIVTL010000752.1 GCA_903908785.1 Caldifarciminota bacterium
GGCATGTCCGCACTATATAACACTGGGAGGAACGATGTCCCCTAGAAGCGCGGATTATCCGATAGAGGAAATACCGCTAGACCGCATTTCCGTATTCATCCCGCGAAAGCGGGAGAAGACTGGCTTCCGCGACCTCGTCGCCAGCATAGACAAGCACGGACTCATCATCCCGATTACGGTCCTGAAGCGGGCCGACGGCACGTATGAACTCATTAAGGGGCAAGGCAGGCTTGAGGCACACTCGCGCCTGAAGCGTCCCTCCATTCGTGCCTTCGTGATTCCCGAGTCGGACATGGACCAATACCAGAAGACTGTAGAGTGGCTAGTCGAGAATCGCGTTCGCACGCAACTCCCGGCCGTGGTTAAGGCGCGGCTCGCGGACATTGACCGCCAGCAGGGATTGTCGTATGAAGCCATCGGTGAGCGCTACGGCATGTCACCGGGTACGGCCCGGCAATATGCACGAATGGCGCAGAAGTCCAGTGAGCGTGTGCTCGACATGGTCGAAAACGACCGCCTTGATTTCACACGGGCCAAAGCAATTGCAGAGGGCATAGACGACAAGGCCGCTCAGGAGGTTGTGGCGCAGGTCGTAACGGAAGACGGTCTATACCAGAAGAACACCAGGGCGGCGGTTCGGGTCGCAAGGAGCACTATGCAAGATGCGACTCAGCCGCTGACTATCACCGAACTGCGAAGCGGCATCAGACGAGTTGGGCTCCGAAGTGGAATGTTGGGCGAGCAGCTTATCGTCACGCAGGAACGACTGGATGTCCTGCGGCGTCACGGCGGCGACTTGAGCAAGGACAAGGACTTCCTGGCTATCTTGGACCAAGTCGGACGGCAGCAGCCGCCGGAGGAGTAACACATGAAAGAACACATTGTTCATCTAGCGCTGAGTGACATCGAATTGGACCCGACGCTCGACAGGTACAACACCGCCGATGACTCTGCCGGCTCGCCAGCGCATGCGGCAACCAAGGCTGCGTTGGGCGGCGAGACCGACGACCGACTGCGCGAGTCGCTGCAGGCTGTCGGGATGCGAGAGCCACTTCTGGTGAGGAAGTCTGGGCAGAAGTGGGTCCTCATAGATGGATACCGACGCGTATACCAGATTCGCTACTTGGCCGACAAGGGCGACCTCGGCCCGTTTCTGGATGCCGCTTCCTTGCCCTGCTATGTTCAAACCGACCCTGACGCCGCCGTAACTATGCTCCGCTTGGAAACAAACGAGAGAAGACAGGCACTTCCCCCCAGCCTGCAGGCGGCGAAGTTCAGAGAACTCATGGATGACCACGGCCGCACTCTAGCCCAGATCGCGGCGATGTGCGGACTCAGCGTGCCGTCCGTCTGCAACTACCTTGTAATAAACAAGTGCATCAGGGAGGTCCGGGAGGCCATAGACAGAGATGAGTTGCCCATGAGCGCGGGCAAGGTTTTCTACCTCCTTTCGGAGGAGGGCCAGCACAAGCTTTGGAAGAAGGTCGCCGGTGCGAAAGGCGTGACGCGCCGCAGGCTTTGGACCATAGCTGACGCTCTGCCTGAACGGCTATATCTGCGTCCGAAGAAGGAACGGATGGAGCGCTCTGAGAACATACGGCGGGCGAAGCATGGCCATGTCGTGGAGCGAGGCAAGACTCGCACATACCTCCAGGGAGACCTGAACTCGATAGTCGATGAGGTCGAATACAAGGAGCAGACCTTGAACGAGGCCCGCGGGAAACTCCTTCGGCTCGTCAGATGGTGGATGACGTCTCTCAGGAACCCCGCGTTCAAGGACTTCATGGTGAACCACCATCCCGACCGTCTCGCGGACATCGAGCTCATCTTGGAGTTTGAGGGTGGGTACAGGCGGTCGGAATGACGGGATGCCCCTTGCCGCGCAGCCAGCAGGCGCTTGATAATTCTGCTGGCCGCCTCTCGGTCTCGGAGCGCGTCCACCGCGACATAAGATTGGGCTTGATTTCGCCACGTCGCATGTTAGACTTGTACGATATGGTAAAAGAGTTGCGCAGAAACTACGTAACGGTTGCGCACCGTAGCAGCGCGGTGTCGGTAATGTGGCTTGGGCTGACTCCAAGTCGAAACGAGGGCGGAGAACTAGCCTGGCGCACGAGCGTTACGGCGTAGGAGTCATGCCCAAGGGAGGAAACATGTTGGCAATCAACGGTCCCGTTCTAGCTTCTCTGACGCCGGCGGTGTCAGTGAAGCAACTTGTCGAAGTCGTATCAGCGCAGAGTGAACGCGAACGGCGTTCGGTCGTCGCGCGTATCAAGGCGCGCCGTGGTCAGGGCCACCCCCCACCGTACTACACATCCGCAAAGGCTGCCATTCGCGAGTTCCACGCAAACGGCTACCCACGCGCATGGCTCACGGGTAGAGCCGCTGACATGCGGCGCGACTCAGTCAGTGCGCTCGGTTGGCGACGCGGCGACCTTCTCCGTTCCGCGGCAGGGTTGGACGACTATGGTGTACATTTCGGCAGAAGAGTCCTTGCGGTCGAGACTGCTCCGACGCTGGGACTCGTGTGTTGCGGCGTGAGGGTAACGTCGCGCCCCGACCTCGTAGCGCGCGAAGGTGGTGTCCTAAAGTTACTGAGACTCGAACTCCGCGACCAACCACCGTCCGCCACACTCCAACAGATCGCGCCCGTCGTGTTGTTCACGGCGGCAGCCCAGTACGGTTTCGCTGTCACGCCGGGGGACATAGAACTCGTACACGTTCGAAGCGGTCAGGTCTTCGTCGCGAGGGAAGTGACGCGGATCATGCGAATCGTCCAGCAGAACTGCACGGTGATTCACAGGTACTGGTGACATCGGTCAAATGGTCCAAGCTGGCCCCGAGGAAATGGGTTCTGCCGGTTTCGGACCCGGCGATTGCAGCCA
>CAIVTL010000753.1 GCA_903908785.1 Caldifarciminota bacterium
AGCGGATGATGTACAGGCCGGCAGGGCAGCGGGCGCCCGAGGCGTTGCGGCCGTCCCAGGACAGGGAACAGGGGCCAGGGGTCAGGGGTCGGGGTGAGGACAGGACTCGGACGAGGCGGCCGGAGGGGTCAAACACGAAGAGTGAGGAGCCAGGAGTGAGGAGTGAGGAGTTGGAGAAACGGATCGTGGTAGTGCGGGTGAACACCGAGGGTTCAACTGCCAGTTTGGGGTTTAGGGTTTGGAGCTTGGTGTTTCCCTCGGCCACGCCGAGGGGGCTGTTGGTGGAGAACCAGATTTCGCTGCGGCTGTTGCGGGCGTCCTGCCAGATTGAGAAGGCGTTGCCGGCTGAGTCCGCGCCGATGTCAGGGTCTGCCAGGATGCTGCTCGATACGTCGTTGATGGGTTCGCGCTCGGACCACGAGGCGCCGTGGTCGGAAGAGAAGGCGTAGTAGATTCCGTATTGCCAGCCGACGAGGTCGCAGACCATCAAGGCCGTATGCACCCGGCCGTCGGCAGACAGGGCAAGCTTGGCACCGTTGTAGTAGGACGAGTAGAGCGTGTCGAGGTCGGTAACCGGCGCGCGCGGGCCCCAGGTGTCGGGCTCGGTATAGAGAGTGCGGGCTTCGGTGATATTCTGGTTGCCGGAGCTCTGGCTGGAGCCGGTGTAGTCGCAGATGATGTGTTCCCGGTCGGCGACGACGTGAGGCTGGCCGGTGTAGTAGTCGAAGGTGTCGAGCTGCACGCCGAACTCAAACGACTGGCCCATGTCGGTCGAGCGATAGAGGTAAGCGTGCGAGCTGATGTTGCCGGGCCTGACCCAATAGGGCGCGGTCGCGGCCACGAGGCAGAGACCGGAACCCGGCTGGAATGCCACGTCGGTGTGATAGCAGTCGCTGGGGACGGTGTCGTCGTCCACGCGCACGCGCGGGCTCCACGTGGCCCCTTCGTCAGTGGAAACCGACGAGAAGATACGCATGTAGCTGTCATGCCTCTGGTTCCAGGCCGCGAACAGTCTGCCGGCCGAGTCCGCGGCAATCCGGGCCCAGCCAATCATCTGTGCGCTCGAGTTGTCATCGACCCGGGCGGGTGCAGTCCACGTAGCGCCGCCGTCGCCGGAGCGAACACAGTAGATGTGTCCCGCGCTCCCCGAGGCATCATTCTCAGTATAGACGACATAGATGTCGCCTTCCGAATCGGTTGTGACGTCGGGATAGCAGGCGAAGAGGCTGCCCCGCCGGATGAGCAGGTCGGAGGCCAGCCAGGTGGTCCCGGCATCGGTGGACTTCTGGAAGGTGATGTCGGAACGGACTGTAACCATGCCCTGCATCGAATCGTCCTGGATGACGACGTAGACGGGCTGGGTTCCGGGCGATGATGGCCCGACCGTGATTGCGGCGTGGAAGCAGCCGTAGGCCGCGCGGTTCTCGTGGTCGACCCGGACGTTCGGGAGGAAGCCGGCCAGGGCGGTGGTTGCGGTAAGCAGGCAGACGAGAGTTGGCTTCATACAAGTCTCCAGTGGTTGAGTGACTATGCCGCGCGGCCGGCGGAAGTCAAGGACGGCGGACGGGACACGGAAGCACACGGACGGGGGCGGAGAAAACGGGCTTTGTGGCTCGGGATTTGGGGGCGCGGGGCTATTTGGACGCGGCGAGTTGCTGCTCGCCGAGGGTGAAGCCCTGCTCGAAGGCGTCGATGTTCTTCTGGAGCAGGCGGTCGGGCACGGTGCCGGGGATGGCGTCAATCAGGGCCTGTTTGGGCACCAGCTTGGTGATGGCGACGATGAAGCCGATCATCACGAAGTTCGCATACAGGCGGTTGCCCAGCTTCTCGGCGATTCGGGTGGCCGGGATGGCGTACTGCCGGATGCTGTCCCGCACTTCGTGCGGCTTCACCAGGTCTTCTTCGAGCAGCAGGATGCCGTCTTGCTTCAGCTCGGGCTCGAATTTGTCGTAGGCTTCCTGTGACATGGCAATCAGGATTTCCGGGGCCACGAGATAGGGGTAAAGGATTTCGGTCTCCGACACGACCAACTGAGCCGAGCAGGCGCCGCCGCGCGCTTCGGGGCCGAAGCTCTGGGTCATGCAGGCGCTCTTGTTGTCGTTGAGTGCGGCCGCCTTGCCGAGAATCATCCCGATGCGGATGATGCCCTGCCCGCCGAAGCCCGATATCTTTATATCCATGGTCAGCGAGCGAAGCTAGAAGCTAGAGGCCAGAGCGCAGAAGCCAGATTGTCCGGACACTCTGAGTTCTGTGTTCTAGGTTCTAGCATCTGACTTCGTCCTTCCCGAATCTGCGCCCGGGTCCATCGGGCCGACGTAGGGCACGAACTTCGCGCCCAGTGTCTTCTTCATCTGGGCGTCCATCGCGTCGAGGTAGGTCGGCTCATCCTTCTGTACGAACTTGCCGACGATGATGTCCTGCTGGAACTTGATGTCGCACTCGCGCGTGCTCGCGAAGTTCTTGGTGATGGAATGGTCGTGGTAGAACTTCATCAGGTCGAGGCCGGACCCGAGCCGGTTGCGCCGGGCGTAGACGGTCGGGCAGGGGGAGATGACCTCGATGAACGAGAAACCGCGGTGGAGCATGGCTTCCTTGATGGAAATCGTCAACTGGCGGACGTGGAGCGCGGTCCAGCGGGCGACGTAGGTCGCGCCGCAGGAGTCAACGAGGAACGGGATGTTGAACGGCCGCTCGAAGGCACCGTACGGCGTCGTGGTCGCAAACGCGCCCTGGGGCGTGGACGGAGCGGCCTGTCCGCCGGTCATGGCGTAGTTGAAGTTGTTCACGCAGATGACGGTCATGTCCATGTTACGGCGGGCCGCATGGATGAGGTGGTTGCCGCCGATGGAAACGAGGTCGCCGTCGCCGGAGATGAGGCAGACCTTGAGGCGCGGGTTCGCTACCTTCAGGCCGGTCGCATAGGGGATGGCGCGGCCGTGGGTGGTGTGAAACGAGTCGAACTTCAGGTACCCGGCGGCGCGGCCGGTGCAGCCGATGCCGGACACGACGACGATATCTTCGCGCGGGATGGTGCTCTCCTCGACCGCGGCGATGAAAGCGGTAAGGCAGGTGCCGAGTCCGCAGGTCGAGCACCAGATGTGCGGCATCCGGTCCATCCGGAGGAAGTCTTCCATCGGGTGGTGTTCGGCCGTGCCGCGGCCGACAATCAGTTGGTTGGGGTTCATGAGGACAAGTCCGAAGTCCGAAGCTCGAAGCTCGAATTCCTGCATTCGTCATTCGTCCTTCGGACTTCGAGCTTCATTTGGCTCCTTCGAGAATGGCTTTGAGAATGTCGTTCGGGTCGTGGACCCAGCCGCCGCAGTGGGGCACAAGCAGGGTCTTGCACTTGCCGCCGGCGGCCCGTTCCATTTCGCGGTACATTTGCCCCATGTTGAGTTCCGGCATCACCAGGCACTTCACGTCGCCCGCCAGTTCGCGGATTCTCTTCTCCGGGAACGGCCAGACTGTGATGAGCCGCAGGAACCCGACCTTGATGCCCTGCTTGCGGGCGTCGGTAATCGCCTTGGTGGCGACGCGCGCGCTGATGCCGTACGCCACGACTACGACATCCGCGCCTTTCACCTGCTCTTCCTTGACTATCATCAGGTCGTCGGCGTTGTTGCGAATCTTGTCCACGAGTCGCGAGACGCAGAGGTGCTGGCACTCGGCGGTGATGATGGGGTAGCCGCGTTCGTCATGGGTCAGCCCGGTAATGTGAAACCGGTGGTCGTCGCCGGCGCGGACCATCGGCGGAACGCCGTCCTTGTCCGGCAGATACGGCTGGTACTTGTCTTTCGGGCCGCGATACCAGCGCCGGGGCCAGACGTCGATCGTGTCCGCCTCGGGGATTACGACCTTCTCGGTCATGTGGCCGACGCACTCGTCCATCATGAACATGACCGGGACGCGATACTTCTCCGACAGGTTGAAGCAGGTGACGGTCAGGTCGAAACATTCCTGCGGGGAAGAGGGCGAAAGGGCGATTATCTCGTAGTCGCCGTGGGAGCCCCAGCGTGCCTGCATCATGTCCTGCTGGCCGGTCAGCGTCGGCAGGCCGGTCGAAGGCCCGCCCCGCTGGACGTTCACGACGACGCAGGGGGTCTCGGTCATCACGCCGAGGCCGATGTTCTCCATCATCAGCGAGAAGCCGGGGCCGGAGGTGACGGTCATGGCCCGGGCGCCGCCCCAGGCCGCGCCGAGCACGGCCGCGATTGAGGCCAGTTCATCCTCCATCTGGATGAACGTGCCGCCGATTTTCGGGAACCGCTCAGCCAGCCGTTCCGCGACCTCGGTGGAAGGAGTTATCGGGTAGCCGGCGATGAACCGACACCCGGCGGCGATTGCGCCTTCGGCGCAGGCGTGGTCGCCGTCGAGATAGTGGGCGCCGGTCAGGACCGGGCCGCGCTTCGGTTTGCTCACTTTGTCGCCTCGACTTCCTGTTCGTCCAGAGTGTTCCAGATAGCGAACTCGGGGCAGAGCGCCTCGCACAGGCGGCAATTCACGCACTGCTCCGGATGCGCCACGACCGGCGGGTGGTAGCCTTTGCGGTTGAACTCGTCCGACACTTCCAAGACCTGGCGCGGGCAATAGGCGATGCAGAATCCGCAGCCCTTGCAGCGCTCGAATATGACGTGAACGTTGCCGTGCGGGGCTCGCTTTCGCTCAGCATCCAGAGGTTTGCGCCAGTACTTCATTGCAGGTAAGGACGGCAATTATAGACGGTAGCCCCGAACGGTCAAGGATTATTGCCGGTCCGGAAATCGGGAACAGGGAATCATGAGTCGAGAGTCGGGAGTGGTGGAATCCGAATCCGGCTCTCACTTCACTATTCCCCACGTGTTCCCCCATGTCGGATTTCGGACCGCCGGTTCAAATGAACGGCTGGACAGGAGCACGAGTTTCGGTAAGATAGCACTGTGCTACTGGCTGGTTGCCGCCTGTCCGATACCCGCACGGAATCCCCGTTTACTTTAAGACTCAATCCGGCTTTTCTCAGGAGGATAACATGAGAAAGTTGATTGTCCCGGCTGCCGTGGCGCTGCTCCTCATACTCGGAGGGTGCCCGAAAGCGAAGGACACTGTCAGCCCGACGGTCGCAATCACGTCGCCTTCCGCGGGCGACACGCTGACGCCTGACACAATCGCGATTGCCGTTCACGCTACCGACAACAAGGCGGTGGCCGCGGTCAGGTTCTACCTGGACACGACCGAGTTCGCGCTGGATTCGACCCCGGAGTCCGGCAACTACCGCGCGGTCTGGAACGCGGTCGCGGAGACCCTCGGCGGGGCCTTCAAGATAAAGGTCAGGGCCACCGACTCGGCGGAGAACTTCGCCGAGGACTCGGTCATCATCTATCTCCGCAAGACCGGCGGCGGACCCAAGTACCACGGCGGAGCGTTGACTGCAAACGAAGTCTGGTACGCAACCGGCAATCCGCACATCTGCACGACTGCAGTCGTGATTGACGGCGGTCACAAGCTCACGCTTGAGCCGGGCTGCGAGGTGCGATTCCGGGTGGGCGCGGGCATCATCATCGGGCAGGCGAGCGGCGGCGAGTTGATTGCCGTGGGCAAACCTGACACGCTGATTCAGTTCACTTCCGACTCCTCGGCGCCGACCCCCGGGAACTGGACCGGAATTGCATTCCACGCGAATGCTGCCTCGACGACTCACTTGAGCTACTGCGGACTCGACTATGGCGGCGTGTTGAGCGGCGGCACGCTGGTCGCCAATCCCGGGGCGCAGTTCGGTGTGGACCACTGCACCATTGCGCACAGCGCCGGGGCCGGCCTGTTTTGTGAGGGCGAGGGCCACCCGACGGTCTTCACCGACAACTCGATTACCGGCAATTTGAACTACCCGATTCGCATCCAGGCTGGGCACATAGGTTCCATCGGTGCCGGCAACGTGCTGACCGGCAATTCGCCGGGCATGGACGCCATCTTCGTGGTTGGGTCCGGTGTGGTAGCGTCGGCGACCTGGCGCAACCTGGGCGTGCCGTACCTGGTGAACGGCGACGTGTCCATCGGCGACGTTTCGCAGCCGGTCGTAACAATCGAACCCGGGACGACCATCAAGCTGGCGATGAACACCCAAATATGGGTGGGCTACAACCAGTTGCCGGGCGGGCTCAAGGCTGACGCCACGGGCGGTCAACAGATTCTATTCACCAGTTCGGCGGCCACGCCGGGCCGGGGCAACTGGCTCTACCTCTACTTCGACCTCGGCGCGATTGACAACCAGTGTATGCTGAAGAACTGCAAGTTCCAGTTCGGGGGCCGGAACCTGGACGGCGAGATATATCTCTACGATGCCAACCCGGAAATCACCGGGTGCGCAG
>CAIVTL010000754.1 GCA_903908785.1 Caldifarciminota bacterium
CCCCCCCCCCCCCCCCCCCCCCCCCCCCCCCCCCCCCCCCCCCCCCCCCCCCCCCCCCCCCCCCCCGCACCACACAGCATCGCAATGCAAGGTTCACCCGTGCCAGCCGCAAAGCTAGTCATACACGCGCCTTCATGCTGGCCTACTGGAGTGCGGTCGTAAATCTGCCAGAACGGCAACCGTGGGGGGTCCGAGTTGTAGTTGTAGAGGTTGTCGGAACTGCCGGTAAGCGCAATCACCATCCAGCGTGGCGGTTGTTGCGCAGACGGCAGGTTACACCATGCCAGCGCGGCGCCCGCGCTGACGGGTTCCGTAAGCGCCTCTAGGGGTTCCCAGCGCCCTTGCTCCGGGGCATCGGTCGGCAGCACGGGAAAGACATATCTATAGAAACCCCCACGGTCTTGTCCGTCTTCCTGACCGGTGAAGGCATAGACGATTGCGCACGGGACACCACCAACCATGGCGCCGCCGCCGTAGCAGAGTGCGCCGCCCTCGATTACGTCTTGGGGTGCCTGTTTAGCTGGCACCCAGGTGTTGAGCTGTGGGTAGTACACACAGAAATCCCGAGTACCCCCCCCCTTTGAAAGCGAAAACCCAGCCACTTGGCGTGGGCCAAGCCCACGGGTTAGGCACGTAGGCCAGCGCACCGCCCCAGTCCACGTACGCGTCACCGGAGATGTCGGCCATCTGAGTCCAAGCGCTCGCCGTCACGTCGTACCTCTCGAACGACTTCGAGAGGCCGTGCAGCATCCAGACGCACGTCCGTGTGACGCCATCCGGTTCTGTCGCTGCGCCCGCGCACAGCGCGCTACCTCCGTACGTGCCATGGCCGTTCACGTCCTGCAGGGCTTCCCAGTCCTGCGCGGCCGCGAGGGCCACAGCAATCGCGAGCATCAGTGTCACGAGTGTCAATGTTCGACTCATGACTCCTCCTTCATCTGCTGTCTGACGCGGCATCCGGTCGGTCGGCTTACCGCCTCTGTGAAGTCCCCGTGGCCCGCAGCGTCTAGTGGCCACCCCGACGTAGCGCCGCGAGTTGTACCATTTCCACAGCGGAAGTCAACCGGCCCTCACCGCGTCCTTGACAGCATTATACCACTCCCCTGAGCCATCTGTCAAGCTACCCCCAAGGGCCGTTCAATGCGGAGCGCGTCTCCGAGTGCACGTGGCGCTTCCTTGCCGCTGCAGAACGAGTTTCTCGGTGCCTGAGTAGTCACCGGCGGCCAGTCGCACGAAGCAGACGCCGGAGGCCAGACGCGAGACGTCATTCGCGCCGGTGTGAAGGTCCATCACCTTCCTGCCGGTCGCGGCAACGGTCATCACCAAAGCAACAAATCGCCTCATCTCAACCCCCGTTCTCTACAGACACTCTATCCCAGCCTCGCGCAGGGACTTGATGATGCTCTCGCCCATGCGCTTCATCGCCTCGTCCGGGTAGCGCATCTTGAACAGCAGTTGCGCCGCGTTCCCAACTTCCATTCGCGCCATCAGCCGCGCAACCTTGTCCGTGAACCCCGGACGGGACTGCTCGTCCAGTTCCAGCGCCTCCTGGTACGTCCGCTCGAAGTACTTCTTCACGTCCGCAGTCAAATCCCCGTACTTCTCACGATAGAGCTGCTTCAGTTCCTCCGGCGTCTTCTCCTCGTAGCGCTCCGAGTGAACCATCGCCGCCCTGGGTAGCTTGGTAATGCCCGTCGGTATCTTCTTCGGGTAGCCGACGCACAAGGCGACCACCGGCACGACCTTGTCCGGCAGACCGAACTCCCGGCGAATCTCGGTCATCGCGGCCAGCACCATGCCGATGTAGACCGTGCCCAGCTCCAAGCTCGTCGCGCAGAGGACTGCGTTCTCGGCCGAGCAGAACACGTCCGCGTAGGCCAGCAGGAAGCTCATCAGCGCCTTCTCGCCGCCGAAGCTCGCGCCCTCGGCCTGCGCCCATTTCCCGGTCCGGTGAAAGTCGATGCAGAACAGCAAGCAGAGTGGCGCTTTCGCAACCCACGGCTGGTTCACCGCCAGCTTCGCCAGCTTGTCCCGGCCCTCCGGCTTCTCGATTCTGATAATGGAAATCGGCTGGATATTGCCGCCGGACGGAGCCTGGATTGCGACATCTAACAGCTTCTGAACCTTCTCCTCCTCGACCGGCGTGTCGAGGAACGACCGCACGCTCCTCCGCCGCATGATTACGTCGTACACGTTTTCCATTCTGTTTCCCCTAGAACTTGAGGACCGTGGCCGGGTCGATGCGCTGGCCGTCCTTGCGGATTTCGAAGTGGAGATGCGGGGCGGTCGACTTGCCGGTAGTGCCAACCCAGCCGATGGTCGCGCCGACTTGGACTGTATCACCCTTGTCAACGTTCCAATCCTGAAGGTGGCCGTAGTAGCTCTCATATCCCTGGCCATGCTTCAACAGGAGGAATCGGCCGTACTGCCGGTCGTCGCCGCGTTGCTCGACAACCCCGTCCGCGGTTGCCCGCACCGGGGCGCCGTCGGCCGCGGCCAGGTCAATTGCCTCATGCGGGTCCTTGGCCCGCTGCGAGACTGCATATTCCTCGACCGGCACCATCCTTGGCACCACCTGCGTTCCCCAGACCTTGCCCTTGAGCCACTCCGGCAGGGACTGCGAGTCAAGCGGCGATGAATCCCAGTTCACCGGGGCAGGTGACTTGTCAACGCCGAGCATCGTGGCCATCTTCCGGCTCTGTTCCTCGACCTCTACCAGGCGCTGGCGCAGCGCCTTGACTTTGGCGAACTCGCCCTCAAGCTGCCGGTTCCGGCGTTCAAGATACGAGAGCTTGCCGAGCCGGTACGTCCCGGCCAGGGTCATGACCAGCGACGCCACTACCAACAGCGCGAGCAGGCACGCGACTCCACCGAACAGCCGGGCCACCCATAGCGGCAGGCTGAAGCGCAGCGAGTCCGTGCTGTAGTTGCTGGCAATGAAGAAGGAAAGCTCTTTGCGAGGCACGTGGCGCTCAACGCTTGAGTAGCGAGTAGCGCGAGGCGAGTGGCGAGTTCGGAGTCCGGCCACTCGTAACTCGTAACTGGAAACTCGTCACTTACCCCTCATCTTCTCGACCACCCGTTCCAGATCTTGTGCCGAGAAGTAGCGCACTACTATCTCTCCGGCTCCGGCCTTGCCCGGATTGATGATGACTTTCGTGCCGAGATAGCCGGTCAGCTTCTCCTCGACCTCGCGGATGTGAATATCCTTCTCCGACTTCGGCTTCGGCGGCTCCTTCGGTTTCGGCTGGCCGCAGAGCTTCTCGACCTGCCGGACCGACAGCCCTTCTTTGACTATCCGTTCGCATACCTCGACCTGCACCCTTCGGCTCTCGCTCATCAGCAGTGCCCGGGCGTGGCCGGCGGTAATCTGGCCGGCAGCGAGCGTATCGCGCACCTTGAAGGGCAGCGTGAGCAGCCGGAGCGCATTAGTGACGCTCGAACGGTCCCTGCCCACCCGCTGGGCGATAGCTTCATGGGTCTGGCTGAACTCCTCATTCAAGCGCTTGAACCCCATCGCCTCGTCAATCGGGTTCAGGTTCTCCCGTTGCAGGTTTTCAATCAGTGCCAGTTCGAGCATGTCGCGGTCGTCAACCTCACGGATGACCGCGGGAATCTGTTCAAGACCGGCCAGCTTCGACGCCCGCAACCGGCGCTCGCCCATTACGACTTCATAGCCGTCGCGCCGGCGACGCACGACTATGGGCTGCAGCACGCCGTGTTCTTTTATCGAGGCGACCATCTCGCCCAGGTTCTCGTCGACCTTTGTCCGGGGCTGGAACGGGTTGGGCCTGATTTCGTCAATCCGGATGGGCCGTGCCTCGGCGGCCATCGCGGCCTGGGTCTCCTCCGGGATAATGGCCCGAATGCCCTTGCCCAGAGCGTTACGCATGGAACCTCCTTCGAGGAAAGAAGAAAGTGGAAAGGAGAAATGACAAAGCACCAGGCCGGATTCTGTCCTTGTCACTTCGTCCTTGCCTCATTGCTTTGTCCTTTAGACTTATCACTTAGTGCTTTCCCCTTCACGTCTATGCCTTGCCAGCACCTCGTCAGCCAACGCCAGGTATGCCTGCGCCCCGGCCGAGTGACCGTCATAGCCGAATATCGTCTTGCCGAAGCTCGGCGCCTCCGCCAGCCGGACGCTGCGCGGAATCACGGTATCGAACACCTGTTCCTTGAAGAACCCCCGCACCTCTTCGGCCACCTGCTGGGCCAGGCTCAGGCGCGACGAGTACATGGTGATGAGCACGCCCTCAATCGCCAGCGACATGTTCAGGCCCTGCCTGACCAGGTTCATGGTATCGAGCAGCCGCGACATGCCTTCCATCGCCAGGTACTCAGCCTGCACCGGAATCAGCACGCCCTGTACCGCCACCAGGCAGTTCAGCGTCAGCAGCCCGAGCGACGGCGGGCAGTCAATCACGATGTAACGGTAGTTGCTGTCTACGAGCGAAAGCGCCTTGTTCAGCCGGAACTCGCGCTCCTCGGCGTCAATCAGCTCGACTTCGCCGCCGGCCAGGCTGACCGCAGCCGGCAGCAGGTCCAGGTTCTCCGCCCGGTCCTTGAGAATCGCCTCGTTCACCCGTTGCGCCTCGACCATCGCCTCGTACACTGAAACCTGGAGCGTGGACCGGTCTACGCCCAGCCCAAGCGTAGCGTGCGCCTGCGGGTCCATGTCCACGAGCAGCACCCGCCCGCCACGCAGGGCCAGCGCCGCGGCCAGATTGACCGAAGTCGTGGTCTTGCCGACTCCGCCTTTCTGGTTACAGACCGCTATTCGTCGGGTCATCCGGCTAATCTAGTCGAATCATCCGAAGTGTCAACGCCGCCCGAACTCGCTGCTTTCTGCTCGGGTGTTTCCCGACTTGGCACTCGTGACGGCTCCCTTCAGGTCCGCAATTCTGACTTCTGCAATCTAAAATCTGCA
>CAIVTL010000755.1 GCA_903908785.1 Caldifarciminota bacterium
ACCAGGCCTCGATCGTCTGCTAACTGCTAACTTCTCGTCACCTCGACTTTGCCCGGCAGCTCTTCCGGCTCTCGCACGGCCGGACCATCTCCGGCCCGACGCTGGCGAAAGAAGCCCAGGTGCTGCTGGAAAAGTGGCAGAATCGCGGTCTCAGGCCCGACGTCCTCGCCGCCATTCGCACCGACGTCTTCAACGTCCCTGCGCCCGCGCCGTGATAGAGGGTCGCTATCCGCTTGGTCAGGGGGCCGCAAGCTGTAAGCCGTTAGCCATCGGCTGTCAGCCGTCTGCGGTACAGCCTGCGCCGAAGTCCTCAGTCCGAGGCCGTAGACCGCAAGCCGTTGGCCGTGGGCTCACAGACCGCAGGCTTACCACGTCATGAGGGCCTTGGGTATCATCATTCACGTCCCCGGGTTGCACCGTGAAGAACCCCACTTCATGTCCTAGTCAGAGAGCTTGGATAGCTCTCTTCGGAGGAGCATCCCAGCGGGCGACTTCTCGGTTTCGCCCGCAGCTTCGCCCAGTCGTGCCAACATCCGCCGTTTCAACTGGTTGAATATTGTGTGCGGACACTCGTCCCCCACGTTCTTGCTTGTGTCAGTGTAGTCCTGCATGAACGCTTCTCTTGCGTCGATACGAATCGCCGTCCACACACTCGGGCTGACGAACCAGTGGTCGGTACCATACGACATCCAAGACTCTATCATGTTCAGCATCAGGATGGGGATCTGGGTGTAGTGGGCAAAGTAAGACTCGATCGCGAGTTCGTGCCTCTTCGGGCCGGTGATAGCGATGTAGGTCGCTCCGGTCGGCATTGGCAACACACAGAGAATGGCAAAGACCCGGTGGTTCCGACCCGTCGCGTCCCTCCAGCCGAAACCGCCCAATCCTGAAAGGGCGACTGGTATCGTCGAGTTCAGCGAGTACGCAGCGATTGACATCCGTCTCTTTCTGCCCTCTCTTACGTCTTTCGTAGCCGGGTCAAAGAAATCCCTCTTCAGGAACTGGAGTTGCGCTTTGAGCGCGCGAATTTCGTCGCAGATCTTACGATATCGCCAGTCCGACCACTTCATCGTCAGCCCGCTGAGATTCACGGAACGCGCCGTCTCAGGACCCAGCTCCGCCAAGGTGAGCTCCTTGAGTTTACTGTCTCTGAATCGAAGATAGTCGCGTCTGTGGTGTTCGATGTTGTCCAGTTCAAACTGCTTGAGTACGGTCTCGCGGCATATGGCCCTGTACATCTGCAGGACGAAGTCGCGCTCATCAGACATGCTGCCGCTTCTCTCGAACGCGGCAAACAGGGCTTCATGCTCGGGGCAGAAACCGGGGAATACTGATGCACCGCGTACGCCGGTGACGACGACTTCGACTCTGCCCGTCTTGGGGTTGTACTCGGGAGTGGCTACATGCCCAGCCTCAGCAATGACGTCCAGGCAGGCCACTTTCGGCAACGTGTGCGACTTGGGCACGCTGTCTCGGGTGCAACCCGAGAAAATGCACTTCCTAGACGTCCGCCAAGCCCTGACGCGCCTTGAATCGGCAGCGTACCCTCGTCGCAACGTCTCACTCTTGTCCGCGAAGATGACCTGCTGGTCCTTCTGGTATTTGTCGACGACCTTGTTGAACGCGATAAGAGCCCTTCGTACCTCGGGGTCAAGGCTGGATGGTATCTTCG